>CALPNL020000052.1 GCA_943324925.2 Chitinophaga pinensis
CCTTCTCCACAATTTATTATCGATAATGGCATTAAGGTAATTAAAACTACCAATGCAATTAATCCGTTAAGAGCGATGGCTTCCACCACTTACAACAATTTACCGTTAGGAAATAGTCCTTACACTGCAATTGCCTTTTTTAAACCAAATACAACCACCGCTCCCCGATTTCTATTGAGTGTTGGACCAGGAGATAATTCTTGTGGAGGGACCCAAATACACCCGCTTTGTATTGGAGCTGGAGGTAAATATTCTGGTGGTTCTTGCGGAGGATTGGGAACTTGGTCAAATTCATCTGGGGTTGCGCCGGCTACAACTTCCTATGTTTGCGTAGCTACTACTTTTGGAAATAGCACAGAAAAAATATATGTGAATGGAAATTTAGATAAATCAGCTTCATTAAATAATAATATTCCAAATACTGCTGCCAATAAAGTGTGTATAGGTTGGGTAAGAGATGATGGCACTGGAGTGACTATGGATGCCAATATTGCATTGATTCTTTTTTTTAATAGAGAGCTAAGTGCCACTGAAATAAACCAAATTTACAACGACAATAAAGCAAAATACAATATCAATTAACGATTATTAAATACCACATACAAATATCATTTAATGAAAAAAATATTTTCTATACTATTCCTTCTATTCGCTTTCCTCACTAATGCACAAAACACCATGTTTGGAAGGCATAATAATTATGTAACTCCTGAAATAACAACGCCAAGAACTGGAATTATTACCACTGGAATGGTGTTAAATTTAGACGCTTCTAATCCTTTAAGTTACCCGGGAACTGGAACAACTTGGACTGATTTATCGGGGCGTGGAAATCATGGGACGCTTTTTAATAGTGTGACTTATACTCCAACCAATCAAGGTGCTTTGGTATTTAACGGGAATGGAAATGGTAATGGATCGCCAAACCCTTATGTTAATCTTCCAACAACTACTGACTTTAATTTTGGAAATGGAGACTTTACCATAGAAATGTGGACTTATATATCCACTATAAATCCGCACCCCAATCTATTAACCATTAACGGAAATAGTAGTTGGTTTGCTGCATTACGATTGGGGTATTGGCAGGGAAATTTAAGCATGCTTCACTCCAATAATGGTTCTAGTTGGATAAGTGGTATTAATAACAGTTGTCCTGTAGATATTTCTACTTGGATGCATATCGTAATATCAAGAATTTCTGGAAATGTAAAAGTTTATGTCAATAATGTTGAAAAAACAAGTTATGCATTGCCTGATAATTTAATGGCTAATGCGGAAAATGAAATTGGACGATTAAACCATCCAAACACAGGTTATTTTAATTTGTCAGGCAAAATAGCGATTACAAGAATATATAAAGGTAAAGGCTTAACCCCTTCTGAAGTAACTGCTAATTTCGATACGGATAAATCTCGTTTCGGTTTATAAAATTTAGAAATATGAAAAAATTACTCACCATTTCCTTTCTCTTATTTGCATTTATTTCTAATGCGCAAAAAACGCTGTTTGGTGCACAAAACAATTATGTGGCGCCTTTGGTTCCAGCAAGAATAATTACAACCGATTTATTACTATACCTTGATGCAGGGAATTCAGCTAGTTATTCAGGTTCTGGAAATACATGGTATGATTTAAGTAATAACATAAATCATGGTACTTTAGCAACATCAAGTATGGCTAATACCTCTTCAACGCCTAAAAAATTTACTTTTAATGGTACTAGTAATTACGTAAGTTTCGTGTCTTCTAAACTTAATGTCCCCTATACAGGGAAAACCATCATTGCCGCTGCTAAAATGAATCCAAGTTTCGGAAGTAATTTATACAGAGCGCTTTTTGGAAATAATAGTGCCGGTTCACGCAATTTTAATTTTTATATTTATCAAAATGGTTCAGGTTATCAACTTCATTTTGCAGATGCCGGAAATAACGCGTTTAGTAGTGTTTTAACACTTACAACGAATCAGTGGTATGTATTTGCAGCTACACAGGAATCTAATACTGTTAAATTTTTCGTGAATGGTGTATTGGTAGCTTCAACTTCAGGTCCTTTGTCTCAGTATCAATCATCAACCGAAGAATATGTAGGTAAAGCTGATAATTTTTGGTATGGAGATATTAATTCAATTTTTATTTATAAAAAAGGTTTGTCAGAAGTTGAAATTTTACAAAATTTTAATGCACAAAAATCTAGTCTTGGTTTATAAAGCATGAAAAAAATACTCGCCATTTCCTTCGTCTTATTAGCATTTATTGTTAATGCGCAAAAAACCATGTTTGGTGCACAAAACAATTATGTGGCGCCGGTAACACCGCCTTCTTTGGTTACCAATGGATTGCTATTGTATTTAAATGCCAATTCGTATAGTGGGTCTGGGACTACTTGGGTAGATTCAAGCTCTCAAAACAACTCAGCTACTTTAGTAGGTAACCCTACCTTTTCTAACCATCCTGCGAGTTTTACTTTTGCCCCCAATGTAATTGCTACCACATCAAGAAATAACATTTCTTTAACCACAGCTACCTTTATTGCCTGGGTAAATCCTTCGCAAACCCAAGGATCTTATACTGGTATACTATTTAGTAGAAATGGTTTTGGAGGCAGTACAGTTCCAGCTACCGGATTGGATTTGTATACTAATAATTCCGTTGGTTATCACTGGGCTGACACGCAGGCAACCTACAACTGGAATTCGAATTTATATGTTCCCAACAATGCTTGGTCCATGATTGCAATAACCGTTAGTGCAAATTCGGCCACTGCCTATTTATGCAATGCCAATGGAATCGCCACTGCAACTAATTCGACTTCCCATTCGACTTTATCAGGACTTAATTTTTTTATTGCTTGTGATCCAGCAGATAGATCTACAAGGGCTTTTAGAGGTCAAATTGGATCTGTTATGATTTATAACGGCGCTTTGCCTTTATCAGAAATTACTTCAAACTTCAATGCACAAAAAGCCGCTTTTGGATTGTAACCATTTGAAAAACTTCCTCCTCTCTTTATTGAAGGAAATAGGACTTTTAACTTCACTAATAAAATATTGCTCTGGCAGCAAGAATCCCTCAATTCTATATTATTTAAATAAATAATAAACGCTGCCAGACACAATTTATATTTTTATCCCTATTGACTTTATAGTATTTAAAATCAATATCCTGATTTGGATATTGCTTTTTTATCTTTAATTTAATTTGGTAAAAATCACTTATTTAAATCCTTTCATTTTCTGGATAATGACTTTTTTAAACCTATTGCTTTTTGTTGAAAAAACCTAAAAGAATATCAACTATAAAAACAATAATTACTTAATAATTATAAAGGTGCTTCTTCTATTTAGTTGGTGTTCTTTTTCCGAACATAGAATGCCATCAGTACAATTATTTACAGGTTGGCTTTCCCCATATCCTTTAGCTGTTAGCCTATCTTTTCTAATTCCTCGTTTGACCAAGTAATTTAATGTCGATTGGGCTCTTTTTTGAGAAAGTAGTTTATTGTATTTTCTATGCTGTCTGGCGTCCGTATGGGAACCTATTTCAATTTTAATAGTTGGATAGGTTTTTAAAACTTCCACTATTTTCTCCAATTCGACTTTTGCATCTTTTCGAATGGTTGATTTATCTAAGTCAAAATATATTTGGTTGAATTTGATGACATTTGCGATATCAACTCCAGCATCAATTTTTGCAACTTTTGGACTTAAAGTAAATGGAATGTCCATTTCATTGTCGTATTGTGAAACAGCAATCGATTTTTGTTGCGTATCGTAACCGTCTTTTTGAATTTTAATTTTATACGTTCTATTGGATTTTATTGGGTCGAATACATACATCCCCTTTTCATCAGTAGTGGTAGTTGCAATTGTATTTTCGTTTTCATCCAATAAAATCACTTTAGTCCCTTCTAAATTGGAACTCTCTGCTATGTCTTTTAAGGCCCCTTTTATTTGAACTTCCCTTTCAAAAACAAATGGCACCACCTCTTCAATTAAATAAATGTCATCGTCGCCAGCCCCCCCTTTTCTATTACTAGAAAAAGTCCCTAGTCGGGTTTCTCTATTCCAAACCATAGCAAAATCATCCATTGGGCTATTGATTTTAGGCCCTAAATTAATTGGTAATGCATAGGGGTTTTCTAAATCTAATACGTAAATATCTAATCCTCCATATCCAGGATAGCCATCCGAAGCAAATAGCAATTTGTTATCATTAGTTACATAAGGATAGCTTTCTCTTCCCTCTGTATTTATTTTTGGACCTAAATTTTCTGGTTTACCATAAGTTCCGTCGTTATTTATTTTAACTTTAAATAGATCGGATGCTCCGAAGGAACCGGAACAGTCTGAAGCAAAATAAAGGTATTTTTCATCTGGACTAAGAGCAGGATGGGCCATTTTTGATAATTGATCTGCTTCAATTTGAATTTTCACTGGAGTACTCCAACTACCGTTAACTAATTCCGATTTGTATATTTTAAAAGAACCTTTGTTTACCGCTTTTCCCTTATTCTTCTTATCTATTTCGGTTTGTGTAAAATACATCGTTTTACCATTTTTTGAAAAAGAAGGAGTAGATTCATTGAATTTAGTAGTTATTTTTTTTGAAAATAATTTTGGTTCCGGAATATCAATTAGTGATTTTATAGTCGTGGAATACAAATTTGTAAACGATTGGCTGGTTCTTTTGCTGATAATATTCCCTGCCGCTTGACTTCTAGCACTTGAAAACACCAAAGTATCTCCCAATAGATTACCGCCAAAATCAGATTTTTTAGAATTAATTCCTAAATTCATCACATTGAAAGCATTGGCTAGCTTATCGTCAGTATTGGTTTTCCCTTTGAACTTATTGAACAATTTAGCTCTTAATTCTCCTGCTTCTTTATTTGAATAATAACTCAATATGGTATTGGATTTTTCATATTCCCCTATTGATTTCAAACATTGAGAATATCGAAATAAATATTCTGCACTACAGTCAGGATACAATTCATACAATTTGTTATACCAAATAAAAGCATTCTCATACTTAGCATTAAAATAATTGGCGTCTCCCAGTCTTTGGAAAAGCTCCATGGAAGCTACTCCTTTTTTTGCTAGTTGCTCATAAATTTTAATAGCATCGATATATTGTTCTTGCTTGAACTTTTTATCTGCTTTTAATAGCGATTTATCTTGTGAATAAGAAAAGGCAGTAACTAATAGTAAAATATAAATATATTTCTTCATGTTAACTTAAATTAAAAAAATCTTGGTGAATCAATTTTCTGATTATTATTAAACAAATCAAACTTTAAAAATAATTCGTGTGATCCTGAATTAAAATTTGACAATCTCGTTGTTTCCCTATCATAACCGTATCCAATAAATACTTGATCAGTAACCTGAAAGCCACACATCGCACTTAAAGCGGCACTCATTCTGTAGGACAAACCGGCTGTAAACTTTTCACTAATTAAAAAATTGGCGGATACATCCAATTGGAGTGGTGAGCCTGAAACAATTTTTGAAACTAACGCTGGTTTGAATTTAACATCATTATTTATATCAAACACTTTACCTGCGGTAATATAATAGTTCTGTCTTCTATTAGCTGATGAAACTGCCACCTCATCATAAAAGGCCGTGTTTAATAACATTGGAATAGAAAAACCAACATAAGTATTATCGGTATAATAATAGACTCCTGCTCCAATATTTGGCGAAAAACGATTGACATTGTTTTGTAATAATACATCACCAGGATTGTATTGGCTTAATTTAGAAAAGTCAATATTTAATAACTCCCCTCCCGCTTTTAATCCAAATGCCAGTCTAGATTCGTCACCGAATAATAACGTATACGATAAATCAACATTGAAATAGGTCAATTCTGACGGACCAATTCTATCATTTAAGATATTTATTCCATAACCCAATTTTGTGTTTTCAATTGGTTTGTTGAAACTAATATTAGCTGTTTTTGGTGCTCCATCTAATCCAACCCATTGTGCTCTATACAAACCAAATGATGTTGCATACCCTAAAGAACCTGAATAAGCAGGGTTTATTTGAGAGGGGTTGTACATGTATTGGGTAAACTGTGGTTCTTGTTGAGCACTTACAGAAAGCGTAAGCAAGGCAACAAATAAGCCTATAAATTGTTTTATCATTTTACTTTTTGTTTTAATTTTCATGAAATTATTTATCTGTTAATGTATAAATAGCCTGAACGTTGTTTTTGCTCTCCATTATTGTTTTTATATTTTATAATATAAAAATAAGTTCCTATTGGTAATTCATCTTGAGAATTGATTGTTATCCTTCCTTCTGAAATACCTTTAAAGTATTTGTTATCCTGTCCATAACCATCCACATCATAAACAGTAATTCCCCATCTATTAAAAATCGATACATTGTTTTCAGGGTAATTTTCTATATTTCTAATAATAAACACATCATTATTCCCATCACCATTTGGAGTTAATGAAGAGTAAACCTCTAAATTATCTTCAGAAACAGTATGGTTGTTAACTTCTAAATAATCAGGGATTCCATTTCCATTAGAGTCATTAGGATAACTCACATTAGATCCTATCTCTTCCCCATTTAATAAACCATCATTATCACAATCTCCATTTAAGAAAGAAGTTGACAATGGAAGAGTAATATTGATAGGATTTGATGAACATGGGTTAATTGGATTCGTTCCGTCAGTAATTTCTTGACCATTTATTACACCGTCTCCATCACAATCCAATACAGACCAAGTTGGATAGACCACGTTATTTGAAGCTGGCGCATTGGTATAAGAACAAGCATCCGATGGATTCGTTCCATTTGCGGCTTCAGTACCATTGCTTTCCCCATCTAAATCACAATCATTAATCGCAAAATCTAAACAGGCTCCTACCACAATTGAAAAGGTTACAGTATCACAATTGGTAGGATTCAATAGTTCACAAATTCTATAAGTTACATTGTAAGTTCCAGCAGCCGTTTGTGGTGCAATGGTAATCGTTCCATTCGCATTTAAAGTCAATCCGGTTGGAACTGTAATGCCAGTTAAAATAACTTGCGATGGCAATAAAAGCCCTCCATTTATAGTATCATTTGCCAATACACTTGCTGTAGTAGCTCCTGCATATCCGTTTATCGAACCAAAGTTGTCTGCAATTGCATCCACTGGGCAAGTTAATAATACAGTTACTACAACTCGTGTTGGACTTTCACAAACACTAATAGTTTGACTAGCATAATAAGTAGTTCCTGTGGTTAAAGGTGTTGAACCTGTCAAAGGAATTCCTCCGGTAGCTGTAGCATACCATTTAATTCCAACCCCAGAGGTGGTAACTAAATTTGAAACCGTTGGATTGTTTAAATAACAAAACTGTTGATTTGAAACTGCTGTAGGTGCTACAATTGGAATATAGGTAATTGCTGCCACCGCTGTGGTCGCTGACGAACAAACACCACTAGTAACTACCGCTCTATAATAAGTAGTCGCACTTATATTCGTTGCCGTATAGGTTGATGCAGTTGCGCTTGCAATATTTGTAAAAGTAACATTATCCGTAGACGATTGCCATTGAATCGTTCCTGTATTTCCTGATAAAGTCAATATCGTTGAGTTTGTTGCAGAACAAACCGTGGTAGCTCCTGCAATACTTCCCGCAACGGAGGTTGGATTAACTGTAATAGTTATCGAAGCTGTAGTTGCCGACGAACAAACACCACTAGTAACTACCGCTCTATAATAGGTAGTCGCCGTTAAATTGGTTGCTGTATAGGTTGATGCATTTGCCCCTGTAATTGAAGTGAACGTCACGTTGTTAGTGGACGATTGCCATTGAATAGTTCCTGTGTTTCCTGATAAAGTCAATACCGTTGAGTTCGTTCCAGAACAAACTGTAGCAGCTCCAGCAATACTTCCAGCAACTGAGATTGGATTAACAGTAATAGTTACTGAAGCTGTTGTCGCTGAAGAACAAACACCGCTGGTAACAACCGCTCTATAATAAGTAGTCGCCGTTAAATTCGTTGCCGTAAAGGTCGAAGCAGTTGCGCTTGCAATATTTGTAAAAGTAACGTTATCCGTAGACGATTGCCATTGAATCGTTCCTGTATTTCCTGATAAAGTCAATACCGTTGAGTTTGTTGCAGAACAAACCGTGGTAGCTCCTGCAATACTTCCCGCAACGGAGGTTGGATTAACGGTTATAGTTATCGAAGCTGTAGTTGCCGACGAACAAACACCACTAGTAACTACCGCTCTATAATAGGTAGTCGCCGTTAAATTGGTTGCTGTATAGGTTGAAGCATTTGCCCCTGTAATTGAAGTGAACGTAACGTTGTTAGTGGACGATTGCCATTGAATAGTTCCTGTATTTCCTGATAAAGTCAATACCGTTGAATTCGTTCCAGAACAAACCGTAGCAGCTCCACTAATACTTCCAGCAACTGAGATTGGATTAACTGTTATGGTAGATACGGTTGTAGTTGCCGATGAACAAACACCGCTGGTAACTACCGCTCTATAATAAGTAGTCACCGAAATATTCGTCGCCGAATAAGTCGAAGTAGTAGCGCTTGGAATATTAAAAAACGTAACGTTGTCGGTTGACCATTGCCATTGAATCGTTCCTGTATTTCCTGATAATGTCAATACGGTTGAGTTCGTTCCTGAACAAACCGAAGTAGCCCCAGCAATACTTCCAGGAAGTGAGGTTGGACTAACAGTGATAGTTACCGAAGCTGTAGTTGCCGACGAACAAACGCCACTGGTTACTACCGCTCTATAATAAGTAGTCGCAGTAATATTCGATGCCGTATAGTTTGAAGCAGTGGCACCGGCAATAGTAGTAAACGTTATATTATCTGTTGACGATTGCCATTGAATAGTTCCTGTATTTCCTGATAAAGTCAATACGGTTGAGTTCGTTCCAGAACATACCGAAGTAGCTCCCGCAATACTTCCTGCAACAGAGGTTGGACTAACAGTAATGGTTACTGAAGCTGTCGTTGCTAACGAACAAACGCCACTGGTAACTACTGCTCTATAATAGGTAGTCGCCGTTAAATTGGTTGCCGTAAAGGTTGAAGCTGTTGCGCCGGTAATTGTAGTAAACGAAATATTGTCTGATGATGATTGCCATTGAATCGTTCCTGTATTTCCTGATAATGTCAATACCGTTGAGTTTGTTCCTGAACAAACCGAAGCAGCTCCTGTAATACTTCCTGCAACTGAGATTGGATTGATTGTAATTGCTCCAGAAACATTTGAAGTTACCGTTCCACAAGTACCCGAAACAACTACATAATAATATCTTGAAGCGTAAGAAGTAGTAGGGATATAAGATGCCGTTGTAGCACCAGAAATTACTGTTCCTCCACTATTTGAATTCGAAGTATTTGAATACCATTGGTAAGTCAATTGTTGCCCTGCCGCCGCTACAGTCAGTGCAAAAGGAACTGTGCTAAGACATGAATTTACGTTTTGCGTACTTGGTTGAGTAACGATGGATGTATTTACAATAGTTGGACAGTTGTCAACGCCATTTAGAATACCATCTCCATCAATATCTGTATCACTAGCATCGTTAATTCCGTCGCCATCGGTATCAGAACCGTTATCCGTTGTTCCATTTCCATCGATATCTGCATCAGATCCATTAGGAATTCCATCTCCATCACAATCTCCTGTTTGCCATGAAGCACTTGCTGTATTTGCATTGAAACCTAGACATGGATTTGTTGGATTGGTATCTAGACCATTTAATGTTCCATCACCATCAATATCTGGGTCAGTCGCATTTCCAATTCCGTCTCCATCGGTATCGGCATCAATAAATAAAATAAATGATTCCGTATCAGTTCCAGCCGCATTAGTTGCAGTTACCGTAAAGGTTGTAGCCGATAAAGTTACTGTTGGGGTTCCGGAAATTAATCCAGTTGCTGCATTTAATGACAATCCAGCTGGTAATGCTGGTGTTATGGTATATGTTACCATTCCGCCTCCAGTATTTACGGTTTGAATTGAAATCGGTTGATTAATTATACCGTTGTAATTGGCATTTGCAAAACTAATTACTGGTGGTGCTAGGGTCTGAATATTGGTATTAGTAACACTTGCTGCCGGATTACCAAAAGCATCTTGATAGACTAGCGTAATATTGTAGGTGGTGTAACTTAAAGAAGTACCTGAAACCACATTTGAAATAGAAGTCGGATTACTACCAACCAAATAACTAAACGAAGCCGATGTCGCATTATTCATGTTCCATACAATAGCGGTTCCTCCTGCACTTGGAGTAATAATTAATCTAACACTTCCCGCCAATGGTGTTTCTGGCAATGTATAATTAAAGTTAAGTGTGGTAGCTCCTGAGGTATTAGTTGCTGGTAAAGTTAATATTGGAATTTGTGTAGTACCTCCAACAACCGTAATTATTTCGGTATCGGTACAACCAATTGAATTGGTATAAGTAATAGTTGTAGTTCCAATTGACAATCCATTAACAACACCAGTATTAGATACCGAAGCTACGGAAGGAGAAGAAGAAACCCAAGCATTTGAACTTGCTGCCGTAGTTGTTGCGGAAAGGGTTATTGCATCTCCCAAACCAACACTTGTATTTCCTGAAATTACAGGTAGTGGAGTTACTGTAACAGTAACTACATTACTATTTGCTGCAGCACAAACACCATTGGTTACTTGCGCTCTATAGAAAGTAGTGGCACTCAATGTTGGAGTTGTAAAACTTCCTGAAGTTGCACCAGTAATATTTGTGTACGTTCCGTTTAGCAAACTTGATTGTTGCCATTGAATTGTACCATTATTTCCTGTTAAAGTTAATGTGGTGTTCCCTCC
>CALPNL020000053.1 GCA_943324925.2 Chitinophaga pinensis
AAGTCTTTTCCAACGAACTATTTCGTAGATAGTTTCAGCAACAAACTTTCGATCGGAACTTCCCCATCGTTTATCTTTTTTTAAAGCTCTCGCCACTACTTTATCAGCATATTCTCCTTCATTGAAAATCGCATTCAGGGAATCGATAGTAGTGTAAACTAAATTTCTATGTAATCTCATTATTTTTTATTGAAATGCAAATGTACTGCTTTTTTTCAGAAGAGATTTTTTGTTAATTCAAGATTGAATTAATACTAAATATAAATACGTGAGATACTAAAATAGTTACTCAACTCTGTTCAAGTGTATTTTTTCCGGTGGATGTAAAACCATTGGGAATTTCTCAATTTTTACGGAGCTACTGTCTAAACCGAAAGCTTTTTCTTCCGATAAACTGAATTTTTTTATCAAGAAATAGGCATTCATGACAATCTTCTCATGCCATAATAAATCACTATCATTAGACAAGAATTTCTCTAATAATACAAATTTGAAATCACCAAGAATATTATTTTTATTCAATGATTCATAACGGCTTGTAACATCCACTTCGCCGTTTTTCACCATGTCTTTCAATACTTCCTTGAACATCAAATTGATTTTTGTAGGTTCTCTAAATCCTAAATTAAAGTCAATTCTAAATAAATCATCTTTGATAATTTCGGTTACTTTATATTCAGTTTTATAGGGTTCATTAAGAATATTAACGTGAACAAACCAATATAAATCAGCTCTTTTTGGTCGTTTTTGTAATATAGAATACATTACTTTTTCTTCAATTTCGTCAGTTCGTCCTGCATTTGTCATATAAACTAAATGAGTCGCATATTTAGGAATCGATAAATCAGCACTTAATTCGGCCAATACTTTTGTATAGGAATCAATTTTTACAAACTTGGTATAATTTTTACTAATTTTCTTAGCAAAATACCAAATGGTCATTATACCAATTAGCATTAATGCTATAAATAAAGTCACATAACCTCCGTGCGGAAATTTATTCAGGTTAGCAATTAAAAAGCTAAATTCAATAATTAGATAGGTTGCAATTAAAGGTACGATGATCATCCAGGAAACTCTTTTCAAAATCATATAGAAATTTAAAAGAACGGTTGTCATAATCATGCATAGTATAATTGCCAAACCATAGGCCGCCTCCATATTACTTGATTCTTCAAAATGCAATACAATCATAATACAACCAGCAAATAATAGCCAGTTGATTGATGGGATGTACAATTGACCTTTCAGTTCTGTAGGGTATTTAATTTTTACTTTAGGCCAAAAGTTCAATCTCATAGCCTCGTTTATTAATGTAAATGAACCGCTAATTAAGGCTTGAGATGCAATAACTGCAGCCATTGTAGCAATTACAATTCCGAATGGTAAAAACCAACTTTCCATAATTAAGTAAAATGGGTTTCCATTTTTTCCACCCAAGGATTGTAAAGTTGACCCCTCATGTTGTAATAAATAAGCAGCTTGACCAAAGTAATTTAACACCAAAGTCGTTTTTACAAACATCCAACTAATTCTGATGTTTTTTCTTCCACAGTGTCCCATATCAGAATATAATGCTTCTGCTCCAGTGGTACAAAGGAAAACAAATCCTAATACGTAAAATCCTTCTGGGTGAATAGTCAATAGTTGAATTGCATAATAGGGATTTAAAGCTTTTAATACTTCAATGTGATTAAACACTTGAATTGCACCTAATATTCCTAACATACCAAACCAAATTAGCATCATTGGGGCAAAAAATTTACCAACTAATTTTGTACCGAATTGTTGAATGGTAAAAAGTATAAATAGAATTCCTATTACAATTGGAATCGTATTAATTTCAGGATAATAAGTTCTAATCCCTTCCACCGCTGAAGCTACAGATATTGGTGGGGTAATAATTCCATCAGCTAATAGGGCACTTCCGCCAATAATAGCGGGTACAATTAACCATTTAACTTTGGTTCTTTTTACTAATGCATACAATGCAAAAATACCTCCTTCACCATTGTTATCTGCGCTTAAGGTAATAAGTACATATTTTAGGGTTGTTTGTAAAGTAAGTGTCCAAAAAATACAAGAAACACCTCCTAAAACAATATCTGAAGTAATTGCATGAAGCCCAAGAATGGCTTTCATAACATATAATGGCGAAGTTCCTATATCTCCATAAATTATTCCTAAAGTAATTAATAATCCACCTAAAGATAATTTGCTGTGCAGATCGTGATGATGAGAACTCATAAAAATAGTTTAAAAAAAGTCCACAAATTTATTACTATATAATTTAATATTGATTAATGATTGTCTTTTTTTTAAAAATAATATTGAAATTATTTGATATATATAAAAAAGCACCAATTTTTTTTGGTGCTTTTTATTGGATTCGAAAGAGAAGATTTATCTTCTTAAATTGGGGCTCCTGTTTTCTCTAGGTGAAGTATTTCTAGGTGTTTGGTCACTATTTTGTCTTACTCGCGGAGCATTTGACTCTGATTGATTTTGTCTAGGAGTAGCAATATCAGTCCTTGAGTTTGGTCTTGGACTTAAATTCTGGCTGTTGTTTCTAGGTGTTGGTGTATCCGTTCTAGAAGAAGATCTTGGGGTTGCAGCATTGTTAATTTCAGACCTATTATTTCCATTGGAAGTTCTGTTTCTATCTAATTCATAGCGATTTGTAACGCTACTATTCCTTCTTTCAAAGGAACGTTCTGGGTTTCGAATTTCATAACTATTAGCACGAACATTTCTGTGTAGGTTGACCGCTACAGTACTTCTTCTACTATTCACATAATTATAATGGTTGTTGTAATTTATCCATAGCCCCACATTTCTATGGTATCTATAGATTGGAAATGGACGCCAATAGTAGTAAAATCGAGGGTAATATCTCCAGTTCCATCTTGAATGATAAATTCTATAATTTGGTGCCCAAAAATAAGTGAATAGAATTGGAGAATGATCGTAAACAGGTTCATAAATATAATTATTTCCATACAAATAAACATCACCAACCACCTGAATGTGCATTCTATTGTATCTGTCTTTTTCAACTTCAATGGTGGCAACATCTTGAAAAATATCTTTTTCTAAAATCGCTTGAATTACAATTAAATGAGTATTTCCCTCCACAGATTCTATTGCTCTTAAATAATCAACTTGACGGTCATCATTTAAGTCTAGGTTTGAAATTTTATATTTAGGATCGTTCAAACGTCTTTCAAAATCTTCTAAATTTTCAGATTCTCCAAAAATGGATGCAACCGCTTTTAAATCTAGATTGTCACTAATTTCTGAATTCGATGCGTTGACAGTAGTTCTAATTTGAGAATAAATAGTATTCACAAAAAATAAGGTCACAATAGATAAAAAAAGGATTTTCGTTTTCATGGTGTTTGATTTTATAATTACTACTTTTTCACCACATTCAATTACTATGCCATGAATCAATTTTAACAAAACTTAAACTTTTTATCATTATTCCTGTAAATTAGCTTTTTTTAAATAGTTAACTTATGAAAAAGAGTCTTTTCCTATTCGTTTTGTCCTTAGTTTTTTTTAGTTGTGGGTCTAAATCTGCTATAATAACTTTCAACAAATTAGAATCTCTCGCTTCAATTGATACTCTTTTTACGGATAAGATTAGTATTCGAGCAATTGAAATTGACCAGAATAAAATCTGGTATGCTGGTGATAAAAACAGATTTGGCTACTTTGATTTAACCACAAACCAACGCATTGAAAGAAAAATAAATAGCGATTCTTTGCAAATTGAATTTAGAAGTATTGCGCAAACCAGTCATTCTGTTTTTATTTTGAGCGTTGGAAATCCAGCGTTATTATATAAAATTAACAAACACGATTTATCCTTTAAATTGGTCTATAGGGAGATTCATGAAAAGGTTTTTTATGATGCTATTCGTTTTATTGATACTAAAAGAGGAATCGCAATTGGTGATCCTACAGAAGATACTTTTTCAATAATTACAACCGTAGACGGAGGCGAAACTTGGATTAAGCTTTCAAATACTAATTTACCAAAACTTGCCATTGGAGAAGCGGCATTTGCAGCCAGTAATACAAATATTGGTGTAAAGGGTAATAGAATATTTTTGTTTTCTGGGGGGATAAAATCTCGAGTATTTGTAAGTGATGATTTTTGTCAAACGTGGCAAGTATATGAAACACCAATTGTTCAAGGCCAAGCGATGACGGGAATTTTTTCGGGTGATTTTCTAAATGAAAAAACAGGAATTATTGTTGGAGGTAACTATGAAGTCCAATCCGATAATAATAAAAATAAAGCCATCACCTTTAACGGAGGACAAACTTGGAAACTAATTGGAAATAATCAAGGCTTTGGATATGCCTCCTGCGTTCAATTTTTTCCACACTCCAATGGTAAAAAAATAATATGCGTTGGAACAACTGGAATCTATAGTTCTTTTGATCAAGGTGATAATTGGGAAAAAGTAGCTGATGATAAAGAACTATTTACAATAAGATTCCAAAATTCCAAAACGGCAATTTTAGCAGGAAAAAATAAGTTGGTTAGAATGAATTTGAAATAATTAACTCAATTTATTTGAAATCAAACTGATGAATTCTTTTCTGGTTTTATCCTTTTCGAATGCTCCTGTAAATGAAGAAGTTGTAGTGTAGGAATTCTGTTTTTGGATTCCTCTCATTTGCATGCACATGTGTTGTGCTTCAATTACAACTGCCACTCCCAGCGGATTTAAAGCTTCTTGAATACAGTTTTTAATTTCATCTGTTAATCGCTCTTGAACTTGCATTCTTCTGGCAAATGCATCAACAATTCTTGGAATTTTGCTAAGGCCCACAATTTTTCCATTGGGAATATAAGCCACGTGTGCTTTTCCAAAAAAAGGTAACATGTGATGTTCACACATAGAGTACACTTCAATGTCTTTTACTAAGATCATTTGTTGGTGATCCTCTGTAAATAATGCAGATTTTAATATTTCTAGCGGGTTTAAATCGTAACCGTGAGTCAAAAATTGCATTGCTTTGGCAACTCTTTCAGGTGTTTTTTGCAATCCTTCACGGTTTATGTCTTCGCCTAAATTTTCAATAATAGTTTTATAATTTTCAGATAATGATTCAATTAATTTTGTATCGTAAATCTCAATTTTTTCGTAACTTTTCATTAATGTTTTTTATTATAATTTAAAACTAACAATCCCATAATCCATTTCAAAAACTTGTCCCGATATCGATTTTGCATTGTCAGACATTAAAAATTCTACCATTCCTGCAACTTCTTCTGGGGCTAAATATCCTTTCATTGGATGTCTTTCAACCATATTCTCTTTCATTCTATCATTTCTAAGAATTGCTGAAGAAAGTGAGGTTTCAGTAATTGTTGGCGCAATTGCATTAACTCTAACGGTTGGTGCTAATTCTGCTCCAAGCGATTTTACTAATCCTTCAATACCTGATTTTGCTGTTGCAATGCTTGCATGAAAAGGCATTCCTAATTTTGCTGCAACGGTACTGAATAATATAATAGAAGGATTGGAACCCTTTTTTAATGTTGGCAAATATTTTTGAATCGCCTTTACTGCTCCAATTACATTAATTTCAAAATCGTTTCTGAAATCACAAATTCCTAAGCTCATTATTGGTTTTAAATTGATTGAACCAGGACAATAAATTAGCACGTCAACTTGCTCAATATCTGGAAGTTCAGAATTTAATACGTCCAATTGGAAATTGGTTAAATTAGGATGAGACATTTCTGGTAGGCTTCTACTAATATTTATAACCTTATTATTTTCAATTGCTTGCTTCAAAATTGCATTTCCAATTCCTTTGCTTCCACCAATGATTACTATGTTTTTCATTATCTTTTAGCTATTTTATTATTGTTTATTTGTCTTTGACGAGTACATTTAAATCGGCCCTCACGAAAATCCCGCAGTTTTTCATGTTTTGTTTTACGTCCTTGAACGCGAGCTCTCCACATTCTGAAACTTGATGGCTTCATTTCTCTACGCATCAAATCAATGACTTCTTGCTCTTTTAAGCCAAATTGTAGTAAAATTGAATCAAACGTGGTTCGGTCTTCCCAAGCCATTTCGATTATTCTGTCTATTTCAATTTCAGAAAACTCCTTTTCCATTTTTATTTATTTGAGAGTGTAAAGATATAAATTGTTTAACTAATATCAATATTTGTTAAACAAAATATTATAAATTTAAATGTAAATTTGCAACTCAACTTTTGAATAATGCACCAACACTTTATTTTAAACAAGCCTTATGGTTATTTAAGTCAATTTATTTACCAATTAAAAAGGAACAAAAAATTATTAGGAGAATTGTATGATTTTCCTCAAGGGACTATGGCTATTGGTCGTTTGGATGAAGATTCTGAAGGTTTGATTCTATTAACCACCGATGGAATGATGAGTGAATTGGTGCGAAGTAAAAAAGTGGATAAAGAATATTACGTTCAAGTGGATGGAATTATTACACAAGAAGCAATTGATAAAATTCAAAGCGGAGTTGAAATTGGATTTAAAGGTTCTAAATATAAAACGAAACCCTGTAAGGCATTTTTAGTTTCTGAAATTCCTAATTTTGGTGAAAGAGGGAAGAAAATTCGTGATGAACGTCATGGACCAACTTCTTGGGTTTCGATTACTTTAAATGAAGGAAAATTTCGCCAAGTAAGGAAAATGACTTCTGCTGTTGGTTTTCCAACGTTGAGGTTAGTAAGAATTAGAATAGGAACCATCTATTTGAATAATTTAAAATCGGGAGAAGTTATTGAAATTTCGGACTTACAAATCTCAAGCCTTAATTATTAAATCACAAAGAAAGCATGTTGAACATCGTTTTAGTAGAGCCAGAAATACCAAACAATACCGGAAATATAGGTAGGTTGTGTGTAGGAACCGGAAATAGATTGCATTTAATTCATCCTTTTGGATTTCAAATTACGGATAAAAATTTGAAACGCTCTGGTTTGGATTACTGGGTTCATTTGGATTGGAAAGAATATCAAAATATTGAAGAGTGGGTAGCTCAAATTCCTGATAAATCTAGGGTTTTTTTATTTAGTTCTCACGCTGAAAAATCGTATTTAGAAGAACAATTTCAAGATGGCGATTGGTTGGTTTTTGGAAAAGAAAGTGTAGGTTTGAGTGAGTCAGTTTTGAATTTATTTTCGAATCACCTAACAATTCCTATATCTCCTTTGGTTCGAAGTTATAATCTAGCGAATTCAGTTGCATTTGCAATTGGTGAAGCCAAAAGACAGATTGAATTGTAGTTTATTGAACTATAAATTTTCCTTTTTCACTGTCAAATGCGATATGATCATCTTTAAATAAATTATTAAAATTGCCTTTTGAAATAAAATTACAAGGCTGGTCTTGTACTACATTTTTTTCGGTCATGATAACCATTTCATCACTAATTTGAATTGCCATGTCAATATCATGAGTTGAAAAAAGAATGCATTTATTGGTTTCTTTTGCTAGTTTTTTCAGGAGTTTGAACAAACTAACTTTATGTAATAAATCCAAGTGAGTAGTAGGTTCATCTAAAATAATTAAAGGAGTATCTTGTGCCAATGCCCTCGCTAATAATACATTTTGAAGTTGTCCATCACTAATCTCATAATGTTTTTTTTCTGACAATGAAGTAATTTGTGTGAGCTCCATGGCTTCATTAATTTTGAAAATATCATTAGCGGATAATTTTCCCAACCAGTTGGTATAAGGCTGTCTTCCTAAAGCAATTATTTCAAATACCGTTAAGTTACTTGGAGGTAGTTTTTCGGTTAATACAATACTTAGATTTTGTGCTAAAGAAATGGAATCGTAGTCTAAAATATTCTTTTTGTTTAAAATAACAGTCCCAGATAGGGGAGGTTGAATGCCAATTAATGTTCGTAATAAGGTTGACTTTCCAATTCCATTGGCACCAATTAAAGCTATTAATTTCCCTTTTTTCAAAGTCAAATTAATGTTTGCTGCAATAGTATTGATCTCCTTCTTAGAAGAATAACCAATAGACAAATTGGATGTAGTAAGGATAGGCTTGTTAATATCCATTAATTGAAATAATTAGGAATTCAAAAGTACAATTTAGGGACTAATTATTAGAAAATTAATTCTTTTTCAAGATTTTATATTCTTCATAACATTCGCTAATCGCATCCATAATTTGAAGATCATTTGCTGTTTTTATGAAGGATTCAGAGTAATTACAGCGACCTAAAATTTCAGGAATATCGTTTTTATCAATTCCTAGAAGTACTGAAATAGTTTCTCGGTCAAATTTTGATGCCAATAAATTCCTAACCGTTTCGTCTTTCTTGAGGCTTTTCAATCGTTTTAACTCTTTTGGTTTTTTTCCAAAGAAATTATAAAGCATATCGGCAGGATTGAATATGGAACCCATTACTTTGCTGAATGCGCCTGGGGAATATTCACCCGCTTCATAGCCTTGTTGTAGTCCTGAAATACTGTATCTGTAATTTTCTTTAGTAGGAATTAATTTGGAATCCACTTCTAAATAACCAGTTAAATCGTAGGGGCGAACAACTACTTCTTCAAGCGCGATAGCACTTTCTGTCAATTGAATTTTGGTAGTTTTGATTTTAAACCAGTCGTTTGTTACTCTGATTTTTATGGATTTAAATCCAATAAGTGAGATGTGTAATGTATCGGTAACACTAACTTCTAATTCGAATTTTCCATTGGAGTCGGAAACAGTTCCTTTTACTTTATTAATATTAATAATGTTAACATTAGCTAATGGGAGTTGGCTGCTATAATTTACGATAGTTCCAAAAACTTTTTGTGAAGGGTTTGTTTCTTGCGAAAAAACGATGTTTTTAGCGAAAAGTATAAAAAAGAAAACTACAAAATATCTCATTTCTGGATTTAAAACTCTAAAAGTAATAAAACACGAAAGATATTCTGTAGTTTATTCTTATAATTATAAGAAAATTAACAAATTATGTTAGCTTTTTCTCGGTCTTCTTTCTCTTGGTGCATCCCCAAAACCTTCCGATCTTCTGGGTGCTCTTTCTGATGAACCTTCTGTTCTAGGTCCTCGGTCAGATGAAAATCCACCTGTTCTTGGTGCAGCGCTTCTTCCGCCAAAACCACCTTCTCTTGGAGCAGCACTTCTTCTTCCGAAACCGCCTTCTCTTGTAGCAGAATTACGATCACTTCTAAACCCTCCAGAGCTTTCTCTCCTTGGAGCAAAGTTCCCTTCTCTCCTTGGTGCTGAACCTCTTTCGCCTGAGCGACCTCCGCCAAAACCACCAGAGTTTCTTCCATTATGGTCTCGTCTTCCGCCACCGTCATTTTTAGAAATCTCAACATTGATTCTACGACCTTCTAATTGAACATTATTTAAAATATCCATTACTTTATCCGTATGTTCTGGTTCTGTATTGAAGAACGAGAATCCTTCTTTTACATCTACTTTAAATACGTCATCACGACCAAGATCTAAAGTTTCTTTCAAATAATCTTTTAAAGACATCCAATCGAAATTATCTCTTGAACCGATATTTACAAAATAACGAACGGCACCATTGTTATTAAATTCTCTCGATGCACCCTCGCCATCATTACGATCACGTCTTTCAGATCCTGAAGATTGATTAGAAATATCTCTATTCTTTTTATAATAAGCGATGAAACGGTTGAATTCAACAGAAACCATTTTCTTTATTAATTCTTCTTTCGTTAAACCTTCAAGCACATTGTTAATAGCAGGTAAATAGTTGTCAATTTCGTGGTCTACTTCGGTATCTTTAATTTTGTTTGCTAAGTGCAATAATTGAATTTCGCAGATTTCGATTCCAGATGGAATGGTCTTTTCTTCAAATTTTTGCTTGATAATTCTTTCGATAGAAGATATCTTACGCAATTCACTTTTGGTAACAATTACAATAGAAGTTCCTAATTTTCCAGCTCTTCCGGTACGTCCTGAACGGTGATTGTAGGTTTCTATTTCGTCAGGTAATTGATAATTAACTACGTGAGTAATATTGTCCACATCAATTCCACGCGCTGCAACGTCAGTAGCAACCAGCATTTGAATTTGTCTTCCTCTAAAAGATTTCATCACACCATCACGTTGCGCTTGAGATAAATCTCCATGCAAAGCGGCAGCGCTATAACCATCTTCAATTAACTTTTCAGCAACTGCTTGAGTATCTCGTTTTGTTCTACAAAAAACAACTGAAAAAATATCTGGATTGGCATCAGCTAATCTCTTTAAAGCTTCGTAACGGTCTCTAGCATTTACTAAATAAAATTCGTGTGAAACGGTTGCAGAACCAGAATTCTTAGTTCCAACGGTAATTTCTTCGGGATTGTGCATGAATTGTTTACCAATTCTTGCTACTTCAGCAGGCATAGTTGCAGAAAACAACCAAGTGCTTTTTTCGTCTGGTGTAGTTGATAAAATGTTAACAATATCTTCATAGAATCCCATGTTTAACATTTCATCTGCTTCGTCAAGGATGCAATAATTAATTTGAGAAATGTTTACCAAACCTCTATTAATCATGTCTTGCATTCTTCCTGGAGTAGCCACAATAATTTGTGCTCCTCTTTTTATGTCTCTCGCTTGTTCTGTAATGCTAGCTCCTCCGTATACTGCTACCACATTAATACCTTTTTCGTATTTTGAGTAGTTTTTAAGTTCGTTGGTAATCTGCAAACATAATTCGCGTGTTGGAGATAAAATTAATGCTTGTGTATTTCTGTTGTCGGCATCAATTTTCTGAATGACTGGAAACCCAAATGCTGCCGTTTTCCCTGTCCCTGTCTGAGCCAACGCAACTAAAT
>CALPNL020000054.1 GCA_943324925.2 Chitinophaga pinensis
AAAATATCGTGCATTTGTTTCGGCTGAATGCATTTTTCCAAATCGATATCAGCATAAACAATTCCTTCTTCATCGATTAATGGCGTTCCGATTGCTGCACCATTAGGACCTATAAATCCTGAAAAAGCAGAGTTTTTACGTGTTAATAATTCATCTACATTCGGAACATCTTCTCTAAGTGCGTCTTTAATTTCTTGAGAAATAGTAGAGCATGAAACAACCGTAAATAGTTTTCCTTCAAATGAATGCGCGGCTGCACGAATTTTTATTGCTTCTGCCATATCATAATCGGGTGGGGCAACTGGCAACGAAATATAATTGGCAACGTGAATTAATTCGCCTTGAGCGAGCAAAGCAAATCTTGCTAAAGTATTCGTATTTTCTCCACATGCTAAAGTTCCAATTGGTCCAATTTCTGTTTTATATACTTTTAATGAAGAGCCATCGCCAGAGGTCCAAGTGAGTTTTTCAGCCCAAGTGGGTACTAATTTTCTATGTTTTCCAATAAGATTTCCATTATTATCAATAATCAAATTGGTGTTGTAAATCTCACCAAAACTCGTTCCTTTTTCATTGATTCCTATAACTATATGTATATTGAATTCTTTGGCAGCATTACAAATTCGTTTTACTTCCGAACCATCAGCAGTTATAGCACTTTTGTATAATTTTTCATACCATTTACTTCCTTGAACCGGCGTCATAATCCAATTCCAATAAGGATAACCAGATACAAAAACCTCTGGAAAAGCAATTAATTGTGCTCCATTTTCGGCAGCTTCCTTTATAAAAGTAATAGCTTTATCAATTGTTTTTTCAGCATTTAGAAAAACTGGGGAAGTTTGAACTGCTGCAGCTTTGAATTTATTGAAAGTCATGATTTAATGGATTAAATATTTTTGCAATTTACTTTTAATTAAATCAGAAAAGGGTGCCGCTTTTATTGAACTTCTATTTTCAGCAAAAGCTACATTCACCAGTGTAACTTCGCCTTCAAGGCAAATCGCTTTTTGACTATTTTCAAATTTGAATCCACATAAAAGTGAAGAACCACCGATATTTTTAATCCAAAAATACTTGGTTAATATTTCACCCAAACGAGCTGGTTTCATGAATTTAACTTTCAAATCAACCGTTGGAATTCCTCCAGTTTCATGCATTTTATTAAAAGGCAAACCTAGTGCTTCATCATAAAAATCTTCAACAATGCAATTTAGCATTTCGAAATAACGGGGATAAAAAACAATACCAGCGTAATCAACATGTTGGAATCGAATTTGTTCTTCTTTAATAAATGGTTGATTCATATTATTTCAATTTAAATCGTTGTATTTTTCCTGTTTCAGTTTTTGGTAAAGCGTCATGAAATTTAATAACCCTTGGATATTTATAAGGAGCAGCTACTTGTTTGAACCAATCTTGTATTGATTTGGCCAAATCTTCATTTGCGGAAGCTGGATTTTTCAATACTATATTTGCGCAAACTAGCATTCCACGATTTTCATCAGGAATACCTACAACGGCACATTCTAGAATTTCATCGTGAGTCAAAAGTACGCTTTCTACTTCAATTGCCGCAATATTATACCCTGAAGAAATAATCATATCGTCGCCACGGGCAATGAACCAAAAGTAGCCATCTTCATCTTTTTTGAAAATATCGCCTGTTAAATTCCAATTGTTTTGGACGTATTCTACTTGTTTCTCAATGCGATTTAAGTACTTGCAACCTGTAATTCCTCGAACAGCTAATTTGCCAATTTCATTATTGGAAACTTCATTTCCGTTATTATCTACAATTTTGGCTTCGTAACCATAAATTGGTAATCCAGTAGCTCCAGGTTTCATATTATCTTCATTCGAAGAAATAAATATATGAAGTAATTCAGTTGCTCCAATACCATCAATAATTTTCAATCCAGTAGCTTTATACCAATCTTCCCAAACTTTTAATGGTAGATTTTCACCTGCGGAAACACATTTGCGCAGGCTTGAAATGTCGAAATCGTTAACTTTTTGAGTAATCATTCTCCAAGCAGTCGGCGCTGTAAAGCAAATGGTGATTTTAAAATCTTGAATCGCTTGAAGTAGTATTTCCGGAGATGGTTTTTCTATTAAAAAGGTAGAAGCTCCATAGTAAAATGGAAATAAAACCAATCCGCCTAATCCAAATGTAAATCCTAAAGGTGGACTTCCTGTAAATATATCGTCTACTTTTGGCTGTAAAGCATATTTTGGAAAGGCTTCACAAATCAATAAAATATCTTTGTGAAAATGCGCGGTCATTTTTGGCAGTCCTGTTGTTCCTGATGTAAATCCTATTATCGAAACCGCTTCCGCAAATGTCGGAAAGTTTGAAAATTCGGTAGGTTTCGAAGCCATTAAAACTTCTAATACCGAATTTGTTTCATTCGATCCATCAAATGTAGAAACCGATTTTAAATAAGGTGATTTTACTAATGATAAGGCTTCTTCCAATTGGACATCACAAAAAGCATGGGATATTTCAGCACAATCAACGATTGTTTCTAATTCTTTTTCTCGAAGCAAAGGCATGGTCGCAACCACTATTCCACCTACTTTCAAAATTGCAAACCAACAAGCTACAAACATAGGATTGTTTGCAGAACGAATCAAAACGCGGTTTCCTGAAACCAAACCTAAATCATCAACCAATACATGAGCAATTTGATTTGATTTTTCATATAAATCTTGGTAAGTCCATGTTTCATTGAAAGTTCGCATTGCTACAGAATTCCCTCTTCCTTCCTTAATATGAATATCCAAAAGACGCTCTACGCAATTTAAACTTGAATCCAATTCAAAATTCGGATCATTATAAATGTAATCTGGCTGAAATTGTTTGTCAGGCAAATGAATATGGGTAAATTGGTCTTGGTAGTGCTTCATAAATTTGGAATCTTTACTTTCTATAATCTACTTTTTAGGACTATGACTTTCCGGTTTTAAAGCTTTTTTCATGCTTTCCATTGCTTTTCTTTCCGCTGCTTTCAAAGGATATAAATGTGAAATTCCCGGTAAATATTGATTTGGAATGGAAGTCGTTTTATATTGTTCGTAGGCTTCTGCATTTCTAACAAAATTAGCATCCAATAATAAAGGCCTTCCAAGTGCCACTAAATCCGCTCGACCGTTCAATAAAATAGTATTTATTTGATCAATATCTTGAATGTATCCGGTTGTTATAGTTGGAACACCAACTGTATTTCTAATAGCGTCAGAATAGGGAGTTTGCCACATTCTTCCAATTACAGGCTTTTGGTTATCAACCGTATTTCCAGTTGAAACATTGATAATATCAGCACCAGCATCCTGAAAAGCTCTTGCTATTTGGAATACCTCATCTTCCGAAATTCCGTTTTCAGCCCAATCAGAAGCGGAAATTCTAACCGACATTGGTTTGTTTTGGTTAAAAACCTTTCTCATTTCCGAAAATACTCTTAATGGGAATTTTAATCTGTTTTCAATACTTCCTCCAAATTCATCCTTACGAATATTGGTAAGAGGTGAAAGGAAAGAAGCTAGCAAAAACCCATGATGCGCTTGCAATTCGATCATATCAAAATCAGCATTATCTGCATTTATTGTTGCTAGTACAAATTCAGAAACCACTTGATTCATATCTTCCTTAGACATTTCTTTTGGAATAATATTTTTAGATGAAAAGGCAATTGGCGAAGCTGAAATCAAATCCCAGTTGTCTTTTTCTAAAGGGATATTATTTCCAACAGACGGAACATTAATTGCTCCTTTTCGACCAGAGTGCCCTAGTTGTATTCCGATTTTAGATTTACTATTTTGATGAATAAAATCAGTAATTTTTTTCCATTCAACTACTTGATTTTCATTCCAAATACCTGCACAACCTAAAGTGATTCGGCCAGTTGGTGAAACTGCGGTCATTTCGGTTAATATTAAACCAATACCGCCGGTAGCTCTGGCTCCATAATGTACCAAATGCCAATTGTTCACCAACCCGTTTTCTGCAGAATATTGTCCCATTGGAGACATTACAATTCTGTTTTCCAATTTCATTTTTCTTAATGAAAATGGGGTAAAGGCAGCAGGTGCTTTTAAATCGGTTGTTCCGATATTTGTGTTGAATTCTGCTAAAACTTTATCTGGAAAAGAGGCGTCACGAATCGCTAAATTCTCAAAAGTTACCTTTTTCGAACGAGTCATGCATCCAAATGCAAATTGCTGAAAATCGTGCTTTGCATTTCGATCCATATTTTCAAACCAATCCAGAGAAACATTAGCCGCATACTGAATCATCTCAACTCTATTTCTTCTTGACTTTTCATATTTATCAAATGCTTGAGGAATAGCATTTGGAAACTCAATTATAGCATCAGCTAAACCAATGGCGCATTCCATCGCTAATTTTGTTCCTGAACCTATTGAATAATGAGCCGTTGCTTTAGCATCGCCTAGTAAAACGATATTTCCAAAATGCCATTTATCATTAGTAATCGCAGGAAATTTTCGCCAATGTGATTTATTTGATATTAATGGGTGTCCGTCTAATTCTTCTTTAAATAACTCGGCAATTTTAGTAATTGTATCTTGTTCATTTTCCACCTCAAAGCCGGCATTATTCCATGTTGCATCCGAACATTCGAAAATCCAGGTACTCATTCCTTTTTCATATTGATAGGAGTGGGCTACGATCATCCCGAAAGGAGTATTTCTAAAGAAATAAGTAAATGCATCCAGAGGTTTTGTAGAACCTAACCAAACAAATCGGTTTTTCTTTAATTCAACTTTTGTTCCAAATTCTTGAGAAAATTTTGTTCGAATTTGACTTCCAATTCCGTCACAAGCTACAATAACATCCGAATTTTTATATTTATTTAGATCATCGACATTTTGTTCAAAATGAAGATTTACACCCTCTTCAATACATCTTTGTTGCAATAATTGCAATAATGTTTTACGTGAACACCCACAAAAACCATTACCTGAAATTCGTACAATTTCACCATCGCGAGCTACATCTAAAGCGTCCCAATAGGCAAATTTACTTCGGATCAAATCGTACGATTTTGGATCTCGAGTTAGAAATTCGCTTAAAGTTTCATCTGAAAAAACAACACCAAAGCCAAAGCTATCATCTGCTTTATTACGTTCGTAAATATCAATTTTACAATCAGGAATAGCCTTTTTCAACAAGATTGAAAAATACATGCCCCCAGGACCACCACCAATTACAGTTATTTTCATGTTATCTTTTTATAGAAAAAATTTCACCCAATTTTGAATAATTAGAACCCGCTAAACGGGCAATAGGCTTGTAGGTTTCTAAATTAATTTTATAATTTTCTAATAAAACGCTTTCATCAATATGAAATAATACAATTTTACCAATTACAATGGTAGCACCACCCGTTTTTGAATTTTCCAATTTATAATGATGTACCATTTCACATTCCATAGTGATTTTACATTCTTTTACTCTAGGCGGTTTTACCAATGAAGAAGCAATAGGAGTCAGACCTGCCAATTCAAATTCACTTTCATTTGCAGCAATAGGTTGAGAAGTCAAATTCATTTGTTCAACTAAATCTTCAGTGACCATATTTACTACGAATTGCTTAGTCGCTAAAACATTATTTAAGGTGTCTTTATTTAAATTATTAGAATGAACTGTCGAGAACATAACGTGTGGCGGATCGTCACCAACCGCATTAAAGTAGGAGAAAGGGGCTAAATTATGAATTCCGTCTTCGTTAATAGTTGAAATCCAACCTATTGGTCTTGGAATTACAATTCCAGTCAATAATTTGTAGATAGCGGTTTGTTCTAACTCTTGTGGATCGAATTGCATTGCGAATTATTTAATTACAAATTAAATAAAAAAAGGTAACAAATTGTAATGAAAATTATTTTTATTAATAATAATCATTACATATTCATAAAAGAAAAAAAAAAGCATTTAACTTGCTTAACAATTTTTTATATTTGAGAGTTATAATTGGGTAAATACAAAAATTATGAGTTACTATAAAATTGACAATTTAGAGCAATATTTTAAACATTACAATAAATCAATCCGTGAGCCTAGAAAATTTTGGGGCAAAGTAGCATCAGAGAATTTTACTTGGTACCAAGAGTGGGAAAAAGTAATTGAATTTGATATGGCAACAGCAAAAATTGAATGGTTTGTTGGTGCAAAAGTAAATATTGTAAAAAATTGTATTGACCGTCATTTAGTTCGAAAAGGAGAAAAAACAGCTATTATTTTTGAACCTAATGATCCTAGCGAAGAGGCTCAGCATATTTCTTACAATGAATTACACGAACGCGTTTCAAAATTGGCCAATGTTTTAAGAGAGCAAGGAATTGGAAAAGGAGATCGTGTTTGTATTTATTTACCAATGATTCCAGAATTGGCAGTAGCCACCTTAGCTTGTGCTAGAATTGGTGCAATTCACTCGGTTGTTTTTGCTGGTTTTTCAGCTTCTGCAGTAGCGGCAAGAATTAATGATAGTGAATGTAAAATGGTTATTACTTCTGATGGTGGTTATCGCGGAAATAAAACTATCGATTTAAAAGGTATTATTGATGACGCATTGGAAAATTGTCCGTGTGTTGAAAAAGTGCTAGTAGCAAAAAGAACCAATTCCGATATTTCGATGAAAGCGGGTCGTGACCAATGGCTTCAACCACTATTAGATGATGCATCTGATAATAATGTTGCTGAAATTATGGACGCTGAGGATCCATTATTCATACTTTATACTTCAGGATCAACAGGAAAACCTAAAGGAATGGTTCACACTACAGCTGGTTATATGGTTTATTCAGCATATACCTTTAAAAATGTATTCAATTACGTTGAAAACGATGTATTTTGGTGTACCGCTGATATCGGTTGGATTACCGGACATTCTTATATTTTATATGGTCCACTACTAAATGGGGCAACCACAGTTATTTTTGAAGGAGTCCCTTCTTATCCAGATTTTAGTCGTTTTTGGGAAGTTATAGAAAAACATAAAGTAACTCAGTTTTATACAGCCCCAACGGCAATTAGAGCTTTAGCAAAAGAGAGTTTGGATTATGTTCAACGATTTCCATTAAAATCATTGAAAGTTATTGGATCTGTAGGAGAACCTATAAATGAGGAGGCATGGCATTGGTATAATGCACACGTAGGAGGGAAGCGATGTCCTGTAGTTGATACTTGGTGGCAAACCGAAACAGGGGGAATTATGATATCTCCTTTGGCATTTGTTACACCAACAAAACCAACTTATGCTTCTTTACCTTTACCCGGAGTTCAGCCTGTATTGATGAATGAAAAGAGAAATGAAATTGAAGGAAATCAAGTTGAAGGTAATTTATGTATTAAATTTCCATGGCCAGGTATTGCAAGAACTATTTGGGGAGATCATAAAAGGTATAAGGAAACTTATTTTACCGCCTTTCCAGGCAAATACTTCACTGGAGATGGTGCGTTGAGAGATGAGACAGGTTATTATAGAATTACCGGTAGAGTGGATGATGTGATCATTGTTTCCGGCCATAATCTAGGGACTGCGCCAATTGAAGATGCTATAAACGAACATCCAGCGGTTGCGGAAAGTGCAATTGTAGGTTTTCCTCATGATATAAAAGGAAATGCGCTATATGGTTATGTAATTGTCAAAGAAATTGGTGAAAACAGAAATCATGATAATCTGAAAATTGAAATCAACCAATTAATCTCAGATCAAATAGGACCTATTGCCAAATTAGACAAAATTCAATTTGTATCCGGATTACCAAAAACAAGATCAGGTAAAATTATGCGTAGAATATTACGTAAAATAGCAGAAGGTGATTTCTCTAATTTTGGGGATACTTCAACATTACTCAACCCAGAAATTGTAGATCAAATTAAAGACGGAAAATTGTAATTTTTTAAAAATTAAAGGGCTGCCAAATTTGGCAGCCCTTTTTATTTTAATCCTAATCTGCTTTTTAGTTTTAAAAACAGTAGGGCGATAGTATAGGCTAAATCTGGAATTGCCGTTTCTTCGATAATTGGAAGATTAAATTCATTACATAAATCATCAATAGTATAAGATTTTTCAGAGGTATCTTTGTATTTCTTATACATTATTTCAATATCAATCGCATCGTTTTTTAATCGACCACAATTCATTTTTTCAAGAGCAGCATTAATTAAATCAATAGATAAGTTAATCTTCGGACCTACTAAAACAGCATTTCCAATAAACTCAATAAAAGCTTGTATCGCTTCTCTTTCTCCTAATTTTGGTTGGGTACTTTCAATAATAGCCTCATTTGAAAGACCATTTTCATGCAAGTAAATATATTGTAGTAAAACTACTTCAAAGAAATCACCAATATTAATTTTATCATTCTCAATACCAACCGCTCCAAAAGCCATAATCACGTCTTTTTGGGGATTAATTCCAGAGTAATCAATACTTAACGCAACATATCTTTGAGGACGCACTTCAAATTTTGTTAGGTAATTTCTCCAAAATTCAGGATAATCTTTGTTTATATTTTTAATCCAATCTATCATAACTAAGAAAAATGTGTCAGTTGAAAACTATCTTTAATAAGTTCTTCTAAATCTTTAATAGTGTTTAAAGCATTTTTCAAATTCTCTTTATCCACTTTATTTAAATCCTCTAGATTAATAAATTGTCCAGAATTGTCGTATCTCAAACCTTCGGTGGTTTTAATTTTTGTTAATGATTGATAGGCTTCGGCACAATTCAAGTAAATTTCAGAATTTTTCAAATCAACCATAGCTAGATGTTTAAAGCGCATATAGGTATTATTAATGCCACGAATATTATAACTAATTACAAACAATCGTGCTCCGTCAATTAATGGTAATAATGCTCTATTTTTAATATCAAACTTACCTTTGTTTGGTCCGGTTTCTTCAACATTTATTTTCTTGAAAAAGCTTAAAGCCGGTGGTTTTCTTAACGCTTCATTTCCTAGGTAATCAAAAAATAGTTTGTTTTTTCTGGTATTCACAAAGATAATGTCGGTAATCGCGTCTTCAATTTTTTGTTCACCAAAAGCAATTTCATAATCGAAGAAAATACTACTGATGTCATTATTGATTTCACCTGGGATTTTCATCCAATTACTGTATTGCTTCATCCATTCCGTCATCGATTTGCACCAAATGATATTACTGGCGATATGACCATTTGGACAAGGCTGATAACCTACGATTTCTAAATTGGATACTGCTTTCTTCGCTAATCTTAAAAAATAGTTTTTTACATCACGATATTTTTCAGCGGCTACATCTTCAAAAACTAAAATACTATCCTGATCAGAAAATAAAAGTTGTTCTTTTCTACCTTGGCTACCTATGCTCAACCAAGCAAAACGTGCAGGAGGGGAGCCAATATCTAAAATTGCTAATTCAACTGCTCTTTTAATAATTGCAATGTTAATTTCGTTAGCGATATTAGTAATATGGGCAAGTGGTATGTTTTTAGTTAACGAGGTATATACCAGATCGGTAACTTTTGAACGGACATTTTTAAGTTCATTTGCATTATGGGAACGCTTTATTTCTTTAATAAATACACCAGGATTACTCGCTTGTGAAACAATTAAGTCGTGTTCAGAAACAACTCCTTTAATATCAGTTTGATCCGAACCATCAATAGTGACACATAGATGACTTACGTTATTTTTTAATAATAATAACTGTGCTTCCGCTAAAGAAACGTTTTCAGGTACCGTAATTACAGGGGATGACATGATTTTATTAATTGGCATATTGATATCAACGCGGCCAGAGGCAACTTTAATCCTCATGTCGGTATCAGTAACAATTCCAACAGGCAGGTTTAGTTCAGCAATAATAGCACTATCAACTAAATTATCTGTCATCAATTGTGCAACATCCTTAATTATCGAATTAGGGGAAATTTTCAAAGGAGATCTATTGTAAGCTAACGTCTGGAAGTATTGAATTTCAGTAGGTTTAGAAGAGAAAGCAATATTGTCAGATAATAATTTCCCTTTATTTTCAATATCTGAAGGATTACTAGTGTTATTAGCAAAACTCTCTAAAAGGAAATTTAAAACCTCTGCATTTTGCGCCACAAAAGGTCTGAAAGTTGCAATTGGAATAGCATATATGATAGATTCTTCGCGAGCTCTAGCGGTCATCATGTAGTTATTCTTGGCAAAGAAAGGGCGCAAACCAAAAACATCACCAGGAACACATTTATTTAATAATGTTTCTTCAGAATCTGAAATAACAAATAAATTAACGACTCCAGAATCAACCATATAAAAACTGTCGTGTAAAGTGTCATTAATTTGAAATAAATCTTTATTTTTCTCAAGATTAATAATTTTAATACTCATTGCAACAATTGATAATTCTTCAATTGATAGATTATTAAATGGAGGATATTGTTTTAAAAAGTACGCTACACGAGAAACGATTGTATTCATTACGAAAGGATATATTAAATAGTTGCGTAAATTTAAACTATATTATTAAATCACACAATAGTAGTGTTATTTATTAAATATTCTATTTTACATAATATAAATTATAGTGTAAAATATTAATCAAAGTAGTATAAAAGTATTGTATTTATTGACCTTTATGAAGTTTTACTAGTATTTGATTTATTCTGGAGTAAATGATTTGCCAACAACTTATCTATTAATTCATCCTTAGTTAGATGATAAAAAATAGTTTTAATTTTATTCTTAAAATCAAAATCTAAATCGTGGTTTGGTTTAGTTTTAAATATTTGTTTGGCCCATAGAATTGTATTGTTTTCTTCAATACTATTTGCGTTTGGTTT
>CALPNL020000055.1 GCA_943324925.2 Chitinophaga pinensis
ATTTTCTTCACTATTTGCAGTAGTAACTGTCGATCCCATATTAGTTATTCATTAAAAAGTTCCCAAATTTAAGCATTTTTCTTATTTAAAGAAATATAAAAACAAAAACAAATATACCCAAAGGAAATCCAGAAAGTGCCAATACATTGCACCAAGCTCAATACCAAGGGTTTGTGTTGAATTGTATTTTTGTTTAAAATGATTATAAATTATAATTAAAAGTGAAATTAGCCCTCCAGCTAGGTGAGCAAGGTGCACTATTGTTACAATATATAAAAAAGTGGTCGTTATAGAACTCGCACTTCCAGTAAAAAAATAACCGCTATCTACAATTTGACGAAAACCTACAAATTGAAGAATTACGAATACAATTCCGAGCGCAAAAGTAGCTAAAAGAAATGAAGTTGTAGCACTTCTTTTGTCTTTTTGTATTGCTTTTTTTGCTAAATGAAATGTAATGCTACAACAAAGTATTGCAGCGGTACTAAAATAAAAAGCACTTGGCAATTGAAAGTCTTTTACCCAATCTGCTCTAGACTTACTAACAACAAATGCACTTGTTAATCCAGCAAACATCATAAACATACTGACCATTGCAAACAACAATATCAATTTATATGATCTTGCGTTTCTTTCTTTGATTTCATTGATTGACGTACTCATAATTATCGTAAAAATTTATCTAAAATATAAACCAATTGTAATAAAGTAATATATGAAACACTAACTAACATCAAGGTTCTTGCCGATTTCGTTGTCCTTGTTTGGTATAATTTAACTGCATAAAATAACATCCATAATCCTAATAAAAGTACTGCAACCGCTGAAATCTTCGTGATAAAAAACTGTCCTGTAAAACCTAATACCGGTAATAAAGAAGCAATAATTAACCAGAGCGTATACAATATTATTTGGAGTGCAGTAGAATTGTCTTTTCTCCCTGAAGGCAACATAAAGAAACCTGCCTTTTCATAATCTTCATATAAAAACCAACCAATTGCCCAAAAATGAGGAAACTGCCAAAAGAATTGAATTAAAAATAAAGTTCCTGCCTCTATCCCAAAGTTTCCTGTCGCCGCAACCCAGCCCAACATAAATGGAATTGCTCCGGGAAAAGCACCAACAAAAACAGAAAGCGGAGTCACTGTTTTTAAAGGAGTATAAATACAAGTATAAATAAATATAGAAATAGCTCCAAACATTGCTGTTTTTTCATTGATGGTATATAAAAGCACAATACCAATAATAGTCAACAAAAAGGCAATGGATAAAGCAGAATTTGAAGACATTCTCTTAGAAGGTACTGGACGATTTTTTGTTCGATCCATTAATACATCTAATTCTTTTTCAATGACTTGGTTAAATGCATTAGAAGCACCCACCATGCAATATCCTCCAATTACGAGTTTCAATAGAACCATCCAATCTAAAGAGTGAATTGATGAAATCCCCAACATAAAACCAGCAATAGAAGAAAAAACAACACTTACAGCCAATCTGGCTTTCGTGATTTCAAGAAAATCAGTATAAATAGATTTAAAGGAAAGATTGTTTATGGTAGCGTTCAAAGCTGATTTATTGGTTTTAAAACTGGTGCAAAGATACTTTAAAAAATAGCATTTCACAAAAGGAAAACTATATAAATAATCCTATAAATTATAATTTAACAAAAGTTTAGAAATCAATAATTAACAGAGGTAGATTCGTTAGTTGCTATGCGTTTTGCTGCAGAAGTTCCAATCCTTTTTACTCCTAATCGGATAAGGTTTATCGCTTCTTCGTGATTTCTTACTCCGCCTGCCGCTTTAATGGACAGAGGAGAAGCGTTTTCGAGCATCATGATTATAGAGGGTAGCGTTGCGCCGTTGGGCAAATTGTCTTTTGTTTTATAAAACCCTGTTGACGATTTTACAAAAACTGAGGGATATATGTCTTCTTTAAAATTGGAAATAACTACATTTTTTATCAGTGTTGAAAGCTGGATTATCTGCTGGTTGTTTAAAGCTGCCACTTCAATAATCCATTTGATTACTTTATTATTTTGTATTGCAAATTCAGTACATTTTAGAATTTCTTCTTTTACAAGAAGGACATTCCCTTTTTTGAAAGCTTCATAATTGCAGACAAAATCCAAGTCATCGGCACCCTCGGTAATGGCCTTTTTGGCTTCTTTAATTTTTTTTGAATAATTGGAGTTGCCTTTTGGGAAATCAATTACAGTTCCTATAGTCACTTTTGATTTTTGATTGGTTACCATTTTCTTAGCTAAAGAAACCATTTCTGGACGAATCATGACAAGCTTGAAATTCTCATCAATTGCTTCTTGAATGCAATTTGCAACTAATTTTGCATTTTCATTTTCACTTATTCCAGCTTGATCTGCTGTTTTTAAGTAGGTAGAATCCAAAAATGATTTTATATCCATCGCCTCTTAAAATAAAAATAGTAATTAGATTTTGGTCTTTTTATTTGAATAATAGTTTACCGAAAGTAAAATAACTAAAGCTGTAAAAGCTCCTGATATATTTGAAATCACATCTAATACATCTCCTTTTCTAGAAGTTGTTAATACTTGTTGGGACCATTCGATTCCGATTCCGAAGACCAATGAAATCAAAAACAAAATAACAGGAGTTTTGTAATTAATTATTTTAGTATCTGATTTAAAATACAAATACCATAAAATAATGAATACAAAGTGAAAAGTAAAATGAGCCAATTTATCAACATTGTTAATTTCAATTTTTGGCAAGTCGCTTGCAGGCTCTAGACAAAGGAGCAGTATGGAACAAGTCCAAATTAACGCAACCGATAAATAGCTATTTTTACGCACCTATCAGTGCTTTATAATCTTCGCTTGATAATAAATCCTCCATTTCTGAAGCATCAGAAAATTTCACTTTTACCATCCATCCTTTTCCGTAAGGATCGCCATTTACAGTGTCAGGGCTAGATTCTAAATCGTCATTGAATTCAATAATTTCACCTGATAATGGTAAGAATAAATCAGAAACTGTTTTCACCGCTTCAACCGTACCAAAAACTTCGTCTTTAGCTAGTGTTTGATCTAAAGTTTCTACCTCTACGTATACAATATCACCCAATTCTTTTTGAGCAAAATCAGTGATGCCAACAGTAGCAATTCCACCGTCAATACTTACCCATTCGTGGTCTTTTGTGTACTTTAAATTTGAAGGAATATTCATTTTAAATTTTATTTATAGTTATAATTATTTTTTTACAAAGGTATTATTTACAATTCTATTTTCAATTAATTTCCGAAATTATATCTTAGAGTAAATCCTGCTCTAATATTGGTCATTGGAAATGATGTTGAAACCACCGCTTTAGAGAAAGTATGATCGTAATAAAATATAGTTGTTAAATTTTTACTTAAAGAATAATCAGCTGTAATTCTTGTTGACCAAAGGTTTTGTCCTCCAGCCAATTGGTTGTTGTCATAATCTAAATAACGAACAATTGTTTGATTATTTCTGTAGGAAAAATCTGCTTTAATATTAATATCTCCTTTTAACACCCCTTGTGCATTATCTGCAAATTTAGAAGAAATGGCAACGTCTTTAAATCGATAACCCATTCCAACAACAAATTCTACTCCACTTACTTCGGTCAATAAATTATTATCAAAACTCATTGATAAAGCTCTGTCTTTTTTCATTTCTGCTAAAAACTTCATTGAATTTTTAAGTTCAAAATCTACTCTCACTAATGGATTAAATTGTTCTACCAAATTCACATTTCCTATAATAGTTTTATTAAAGAAATTCCCACCTTTATCCACCCCATTTGGATTTAGATTGTAATCTAAATTAGATCTAAAAGAATTGATGGTGTAGGAAGAACGGTAACTATGTTGAATAGAAAATCTTTTAAAGTTCTCTTTAAAAAATTCATACCTCATCAATCCACTATATTTGGCTGTCCAGTTTGGAATTGGGAAATCTCGAAATGCTGATAACGAAACGCCTTTTGCAGCTTCGCCGATTTTATCATTTAGTACTCCGGTGTATGCCGCAAGAAATGAGGGAAGCAATACCGCTTGACTGTTTTTACCAAAACCTGCCGGATAGCCTTCAGCGTCTCTTGGAAAAGTGGTAGAGTTGTAATATTGCTCCGCTAATCGATTAGCAATAATAATTCTATTCCCTCTAAAATCATCAAATGCCGACGATTGATTGATATCACTATTTCTAAAGGCCGTTTTAATCATAACGGTAGAAATAGCAAAATTTCCTGTATAATAAGGTGATCTAGAATTATATTGCCCCCCTGAAACATCATATTGTTCTGAGAAATTATCAGCATAAGTTCTGTCGGCTGTTAAATCAATTTTAAAATCGGGAAACAAGTCGATATTTGCAGTTATGTTTAATGCTTTATTGGTTACTTGAGTAAAATTCTGATTGAATTCAGGGTAGTTGGTTAACCAACCATTTTTAGCTGCTTCAAATCTAACATCGTCTTGAGATCCAAAAACGAAACCTAAAGTAGGTTTTGAAGTTCCTAAAAATCCTAACCCTGGAAGATAACCAGGCAAAGAAGTTCCTTTATTTTCAGTGTAATTTATTTGAATGTTTTTTACACTTGTTATTACCCCTCTAAGTCCTGCAATAAATAAATTGTCGTCAGAAACATTTTGTTGTTGCTGATTATTAACAACTTTTTGCCCTGGAACAGGCGCTTTCTTAGGAGTTTGCTGTGCTGGTCTTTTAGTAGTTTTTACCAATCCAATGTATCTGTAAAATGACTCCATATTAAATGAAGTGTTCAATTTCTGAGCTGCAGAATTTTGAATGGTATTTCCTAAATTATACAAAGTCCCATCGGTTGCCTCTATAGAAGTTAAAGCTGCGGACGATTTTAGCCAGCTATAATTTCCGGTGTAAGAATAGGTAGACTTAATAAAACTGAACAATGGAATTTTATTTATTGGCAAATCATAATTCATTGTCAATTGTTGCGTATGCTGATTTGGATCACCAACATCCAAATAGTTATCCCAAATAGTTACGGTATTATCTGGTATATTATTGTCGTTGATGTAGTTTCTAACAATATTATTTGACGAAGCAGTAAAGTTAAATTTTAAGGCTTTTGTCAAATTATAATTGAATCCATATTGATAATTAAATAAGAAATTTCTTCTGTACAACGGATCTAATCCGATACCTGCAACTTCCACCTGACGAAATTCTTGTCGGTTGTACTGTCTAATAATATTAGTACTAAATGAAATATTTGAAGGCAAATAATTAAAATTAAAGTCACTTAATAATTTCCAATAATCACTTTTTTGGAAAATTTTCGTTTTTTTGAATGGCTCAAAAGGTTTAGGTTGAAAAGTATAGGTATAATCAACAGTAGTATTTACTTGTTTGTCTTCATAGCTTTCAATTTCAAAATTATGTCGCTCCACTTCATTGTAAGAATAGGATAGCGTTAAATTCTCTGGATCGTAAATATGTGGTTTTTGTTTTTCGCCTCTTTCTTTTTTAACTCCAATAAAATTAATACTTCTTCTTTTTGTGTAATCAATAGCTCTATTTCTAATATTGTCTCTTTCTGCTTGATTCGAAGTGATATCTAACAACTGTTGCAATCTAATGTCTTGATTAAAAGGATCGTACTCTGGAGTGATTGTTTCCTCACCCACCGCATAGTTAAATGGCAAATTGATGCCCCATTTTTTCGGCAAAAATTTACCAATACTCAAATTAGTAACGATATTATATTGGAATAAATCTTCTCTACTCCTTTCATTTGGACCCTGTTCTAATGCGCCAAAACCAACGGTGCTTTTCTTGCTCGATGCAGAAACAGTGGCTAAATCTGCTAAATTAGTATCTAAACTAACCACCGCTGCCATTCCGCCTTCGTTATCCATTTCGGCTAATCTAAGTTCGTTAAACCAAACTTCCCCTCGAATGTTACTCGTATTTGTTGCTTTGTTTTTTACACCAACCATTAAGGTTCTTACCAATCCAAAATTAGGATTTCCACGTATTCCAAGTCTTAATTTACCCCGATTCGTATTAGTAGCTAATGAAGGATCTAAAATATCATCATCAATAAATCGGATTCCATTGATATCTTCTGCAGGGGCATTTCCTCCCAACGCTAAAACTTTCAATTGCGTTAGCAAGTCCAATGTTAAGTTGATTTCATTTAATTCCGGCCATACCTCTTCAGGTGACGAAGCGCCTTCAGGAGTAACTTTTAATGGAATTTCAACTTGATAGAAATTCTGGGTAAAGTCGTTTCCAAATCTTATAAAGCCGATCATTTGATCATTTTGCAGCGGGGTTGGATCTGAGGGTGCCGGAAGTGCTTCAGCATGTAAAAACATTTTAAGTTTATTGAATTGACGCATATCAACACTTACATTTTTAAAAACTGCTCTTGAATCAGCAGGTTGTAAACCGTCACCTCCAACTCTCATTGCTAAAGATTGTTCGTTTTGATTGATTACTGAATTATTATTGTATAATTGTTCTCTGACCACTCCCGGAGGCGAGACATAACGAATCGGACTTCTATTGCCGTTCTCTTGAATATTTACAGTTAAAACATCTAAATCCGTATTGTCATCAGACGGGTTGGTATCTGCGGCATCAAGAGTATTGGTATAGCGTCTCCATTCCCCACGAACTAAATCTAGAGCGCCAAAACGAACAATCATTTTATCACTAAAACCAGTCATAAACATTCGCATATAGCTAATCGATCTAAAATCCGAGATTCCTCCAATAGTGTTTTCTGGTTGAGAAATTGGAATTTTAAACTGGATCCATCTTGCCCGAGTTGGATTGGCTCCAGATGGCAAATTGGATGCATCGGTCTCTCTAATATCGGTTACATATCGGTCAACGCCAATAGTCATATTTCTGTGTAAATCAATGCTATATTCAAAATAAGCATTAATTGTATTCATAGTATTATCGCGATTAATATCTTCCACATCAGGAAGGGTGGTGGATCCTCTGTTAGCGTCCGTTACCTCTACAGGAGAATTTCCTTGGGTTCCATTATAATTTTTATATCGGTCAATCACAGTTCCTTGGGCGGCAAGATAATACTCATAATCATCAGCTGAAGGGTCTGGATAACCAGAAAAATTTGGGAATTTTGAAGCTTCTTCAGTATTGCTTAATCCATCTAAACCTATATCTTGACTTGATCTATTGGCTGGATTGGTATCAAATGCATAAATTAAAGATTGCGAAGCGGGAATATTCCCCCAAATAGGCTGAGGGGAAACTAAAACTTGATCTGCACCTAGTCCGTTTTCAAATTGCTTTCTTCCATCTTTTAAAACATCCTCAGATATAGATCCTAAGTTAAAATAAATTTTTCCAGTATTATTGGAGGAAGCTTCACTCGAAGTATTTCCTGGATCATAATAAGGGTCTAACAACCAGAATTGTAAATATTCAACATTGCTTTGCTCAAAATTAGTAGCGCTTAACGACCGCATAATTCCTCCAAAATTACTTTGTGGATTTGGCAACTGATTGGTTGTTGCAGCAGCAGGATTGTAATTGTATGCCCCTCTTTCTTTTGGATAATATGCAAGATCTAAAGTATTTACAACTTGTGTTTGCCCTATTGCAATATCCGTTACAGGGTATAGTTCTTCGCTGTAAATTCTTCTTGTAGCATTCAATGATATGTCTTGAATTGAAACTCCAGAAGGTCGTGAAGCATAAAATGATGGGTCAATACTGTACCACGCTAATTTAGCTCTTTTATAACCATAACTAAGATCGGAAGCGGTTGCATTAAAATCGTAGCTACTGGTAATTGATTTTTCTGGCGTTGAAGACAAACTCCATGAAAATGGGGACCTCATATCTATTGAGGTTTGTGATCCTTCAAAATCATCTACGTAAATGGTTGATTCCCCTTGAAATTTATCCCCATCAGGAGTGTCCGGCTTTAAAAAAGCAACTTCTCCTCGAAAAGATAAATTGGAAGCAACATCAGTATCTACATTTGGCAATTTATTAACCAATCTAGTGAAAAATGGAACTTCAGTAGAAAAATTAGTATTGAAACCAAAAATGGTGTTATTTACTGATTCTTGTCCATAACTTGATTTTTGGGTAAATGGCTTTTCAGACATTTTTAAAAAAGTCCCGCCTACCATAAACTTCTCAGAAATTTTATGCTCCACATTGAAACCCATGAACCTTCTGGTCTGTTGACCAAAAACAGCATTATTTTCTAATGAAACTTTAATTTCAGCATTGGATGCTTGAAGCGAGGGGTCTAAAATTTGAACTCTCCCTAATTGGTAATTTACACTATAATCTACTCCTTCTACTAAAACGCGACCCCCAGCAGTAACGACAACAGATCCTTTTGGCACATTGAAAGCTCCAATTGAAATTCCATCACCACCCGTGGATTTAAATTTACCTCTTAATTGGAATTTATTTTTTTCACTGTCTTGTAATGCCGTCGCTTGAGTTTGGCGATACATGTTTCTATAAACATATTTAGTTTGGTTGGCATTGTAGTTTCCAATATTATAATCTTCGGTATTGTTATTTCTTAATTTTTCAAATAAATGTTTTCCAAATGGCTCAACGGTCGTAAATATTATTCTACCATTTTGAGTGTCTACTGTTAGTCCGGGAATAAAATCAAAAAATCCATCACCTCCAGTTTGCGGATCATTATTAAAATTTAATTTATCGACATTAAAAACTTTTAATAAAGGCGTACTTGTGACTAAATCTTGAGGCTGGGGAAGTGGTGAAACTAAATTAATATAGTTTAAGGGCGAAGGATCTGTATATAATATATTAAATTTAAAATCAGCTTGTTGCAATTGAAAAGCTCCGGGAATTTGATAAATGTTTTTCATCATCAGGTTCCAAATTGGCGTAGTTACTCGAGTTGTAGGGTTTTCTACACTTGTCAAATTGCTTTTCAGCATTTTTAACAGTAAACTCTGAGTTGATACAGTAACCGGTTGGGTAGATCCTGGAGTAGTACCACCTGTTTCAGTAGCTTGAACTCCATCGGTTCCAAATTCACCAACTTGGTAAACGACATCTCCAATTGTATATTGATAGGCCACAGCTAAAACCTCGTCATTGGCCAATTTTTGTTGTAAAGAAATATAACCCAATTGCGGATGAAACGTAAATTCTGAAGAGGTCAATTTCCTTGCATTCTCTAATTTAGAATAATCTTGTCCTTCGCTAACTGTAACTCCGTTAAATCCTGAACTAGCAGTTACAATTTCTCTAATGTTACCATTTAATCTACCTCCATTGTCTATTAATTCGGGATCGTATTTGTTATTTTTATTGTCGGCAGGACTATTTGGAGGAGCTATAAAAAACCCCGTTGACGGGTTTGCAACTACAATTTCATTATTATTAAAACCTGTAATTGGCGATTCCCCTAAATCTTGAAGTGCAATAATATTTCTTAAATTATTGTTGGTTGTAGCTACCCTATTTTGCCTATTGGTAATCCAAGCTTCAACCCTGGTTATTTGAACCCTACTGTTAATATAGGGATAATTTTTTAGCGATTCGTCGTATTTATTTCTAAAATACTGAGAAAGGAAGAAGTGGCGATCGGCATCGTAATCTAATGCAAATAATTCAAACTCTTGAAGAGTTCCCCCTCCTTGTGAAGTTACCGATTTGGTTTGTGATCTTTGTTCAGAGAAAACTCCAGTCACTGTGGTTTTTCCAAATTGAAGTTGTGCTTTTACACCAAATAAACTCTGAGCCCCACGAATCAAAGAAGTATTTAATGGCATACTTACATTTCCAACCTCTATCTTTTGGATAATATCATCTTCGTTGGCTTTGTAATCTGGGTTGTATTCTAACTTGATTAAATTTTGAAATGCAAAAGTGGATTGCGTATCGTAATTGGCATTAACATTTAATCGAGTTCCTACTTTTCCCATCAAACTCATGCTAATCCTTTGATTAAAATCAAAAGTGGTATTGGAAGCATTTTGAGTAGAAAAAGAGGGATTGTCTTGTTTGGTATATCGAACTCCTAAATCCATTTCCACAGACCCAGTTGGTTTTACATCTATAGTATTCCCACCAAATATGGTTTCAAAAAAACTATTATTCACATAATATTTTGGCAATAAATCTTTTTTAGCTTCTTCAGAACCTTTTTTTACTCCATCTATCGCGTCTAATTTTTTCTTGTAATAATTACGAATCGATTCTTTTAAAACCATCGCCTCGTACTCTTTGGGAGTAAGAAATTTAGGATAGTTTATGGAATAGCCAGCAATGGTACTTGTAAATATATAGCGATCCGATTTGGGATCATATACATATAAATTCACTACACTTGGGGGGTTATTTAATCCAAGTTGTCCAACAGAAAACCCCATTTTTGTTGAGTCCTGGACAGGAGGATTATTTTGAGCAAGTCCGTCAAAACCAGAAAATAATATCAGAAAAAAGATACTTATTTTTAATATTATATTTCTGCTTCTTATATATAAAGTTTTCAAGAATTATAAGTTTTTTAATGCTAATTTGATGATATTTTCTACGGTGGCCTCCGGATTCTCTTTCACAATTTTTTCCACCACTCTTTCGCTAGATTTTCTAACAAATCCCAAAACCTCCAAAGCAGATAACGCTTCATCTTTATTTGTATTGTTTTGTATCATAGAAACTTCGTCTAAATCATACAATTTTAACACTTTATCCTTTAAATCTAA
>CALPNL020000056.1 GCA_943324925.2 Chitinophaga pinensis
AAATATTTTGCTTTAAATCAAGTTTTTGAAACAGATACCTTGTCAATTTATAATCAGCAATTGGATGAATTGGGTAAAATAATATTTGAAAAAAGAAAAGAATTTCTAGCTGATTTTGTTCCCATTTTTAACAAACACCACCAAACGATTACAGGCTCTGCAGAAACCGTCCAATTGGTATACGAGAGTCAATTGTTTGAGAAAGATTTATTGCAATTATTACAAGAAAGCATTAATAAAGATCGCGTTTTACAATACACAAGTGCCGGAATTCACAAAGACGATTTGTCTTTTGAAATTGATCATTATCCAATAAAAAAATTCGGATCACAAGGACAACAAAAATCATTTTTAATAGCATTAAAATTGGCGCAATTTGAATTTGTAAAAAAGAATTCTGGTGAAAATCCTATTTTATTATTTGATGATATATTCGATAAATTAGATGAAACTCGCGTTGGAAAAATCATTGAAATGGTTAACAATTCTGATTTTGGCCAACTATTTATTTCTGATACGCATCCTGAACGTACCGAATCAATAATAAAATCAACGCATCAGAGCTACAAAATATTTAACTTATAATTATTGGAAAAAAGGTAATTATACATTTTCTTTACTTTTAATAAAAAATCACAATTATGAAAGCTACCCTATTAAATTTTCTATTTATCGGATTCTTATTTGCAAGTTGCAACGGACAAACCAATGCAAAATATGAATCTATTCCAGCGGTAAATTTTGCTGAAAAAATTAAAACTACAACGCAACCATCAATAATAGACGTTCGATCGCCGGAAGAATTTGCTGGTCAACATATAAATAATGCAATTAATATTGACTGGAACGGTGACAATTTTGAAAGTAAAATTGGAAAATATGATAAGTCAAAGCCAATTTTCGTTTATTGCATGAGCGGAGGAAGAAGTAAACAAGCTGCAGAAAAATTAGGAAACATGGGCTTCACTAAAATTTATGAATTACAAGGTGGAATCATGAAATGGAATGCCGCTGGATTGTCTGTTCCAAGTGATAAAATCATTGGAATGTGTTCACAAGAATACAATGATTTACTAAAAACGGACAAAATTGTTCTTATTGATTTTTATGCTGACTGGTGCGCTCCTTGTAAAAAAATGACCCCTTATTTACTTAAAATGCAGAAAGAAATGGTGGATACAGTTACTATTGTAAGGTTGAATGCTGATGAGAATAAAACGCTAATTTCTCAGTTAAAAATTGATGAACTTCCAACGTTGTTTATTTATAAAGACAATAGAATTTTATGGAAACATTCCGGTTTTATTAGTGAAGAAGATTTGACAAAACAATTACAATAAATCATGCTTTCAGTAAAATCATTACAATTTTTAGAAGATTTAAAAGCCAATAATAATAGAGATTGGTTTTTGAATAATAAAAAGCGTTACGAGGAATTTAAAAAAGAATACCACCAATTAATTCAGGCATTTCTAGAAATATTAAAACCTCAAGATGCTAGTTTGGAACTTTTGGAAGTGAAGCATTGTACTTTTAGAATAAACCGTGACATCCGTTTTTCTAAAAATAAAGACCCTTACAAATCTCATATGGGAATATGGATGAACACCAACCATGGCAATAACAATGGTCCGGGTTACTATATACATATTGAAAAAGGAAATTGTTTTTTTGCTGGCGGAATGTACGGACCTGAAAATGATGATTTAAGAAAAATCCGAAAAGAAATTGCCTTTTTTTATGAAGATTTAGAGGTTATTTTAGACGATTCAAAATTCAAAAAAGTGTACTCGGGATTGAATATTACCGAAACAAATTCGTTGAAAAACGGACCTAAAGATTTTGAAAAAGACCATCCTGCAATTAATTTTTTGAAACTAAAAAGTTTCGTTTGCATCCATAAATTTGACTATTCCGAACTAACAAAGCCTAATTTCGTAAAGGGAACTACAGCTAAATTAATTCTATTAAAACCCTTTTTAGAGTTTTTAAACAGAGGATTATTTACAGAATAAAAAAATAAAAATTTAAATTGGTTTAAAGTAACTTTGCTTTATACTTTTAATGTTATAAAAATGGAAATTCAAAATCATTTTTCTTTAAGAAACTACAATACTTTTGGCATAGAAGCCAATGCTAAACAATTTGTTGCAGTTCATTCAATCGAGGAACTAAAATCTGTTTTAGCAGAAAATAAAGGAAAAAATAAATTTATTCTAGGAGGCGGAAGCAATATGCTTTTAACAAAAGACCTTGACGCTTTGGTAATTCATATTGATTTAAAAGGAAAAAAAATAATAGAAGAGAATGATGATTTTGTTTGGGTAGAAAGTCAAGCTGGAGAAAATTGGCATGAATTTGTAATGTGGACTATTGATAATAATTTTGGTGGACTAGAAAACATGTCTTTGATACCAGGAAATGTAGGGACAACTCCTGTTCAAAACATTGGGGCTTATGGAACTGAAATTAAAGACACTTTTGTTTCCTGTTCGGCAATGAAAATAGATCCTTTAGAAATGAACCATTTCGATAACGCTGAATGCCATTTTGGTTACCGAGAGAGTATATTCAAAAATGAAGTTAAAGACCAATACATTATTACTTCGGTGTTATTCAAGTTGACTAAACACAATCATAAAATCAATATTTCATATGGAGATATTACTTCCGAATTAGAAAAATTAAATATCAAAAATCCAACGCTGAAAGAGGTTAGCAATGCCGTAATTGCGATTCGTCAAAGTAAATTACCAGATCCAAAAGTATTAGGTAATAGCGGCAGTTTCTTTAAAAATCCTATTGTATTGAAATCTGATTTTGAACCAATTCATAAGAAATTTCCAGAAATGAAGTTTTATGAAATTTCAGCAACAGAAGTAAAAGTGCCTGCAGGTTGGCTAATTGAACAAGCTGGATTTAAAGGACAACGTTTTGGCGATGCAGGAGTTCATAAAAATCAAGCTTTAGTACTAGTCAATTATGGAAATGCCACTGGACAAGAAATTCTAAAGGTATCTAAAGAAATTCAAGACACAATATTTAAAAAATTTGGGATTTATATAGAAGCGGAAGTGAACATTATCTAAAATAAAAAAAATTCTATTTTTTTATTTTAAATACTAAATCAGTGTTTGAAAATCCTATTGGAATTCCTACCTTTGCACACATCTAAAAAAGAGGGAAAATAAATATGTTACTTACATTTTTTTACATTTTTATTGTTATTGTTGCCGTGCAACTTTTTTATTATACCGTTGTTTTTTCTAAATTTTCTTTTGCAAAAAATCAAAAAATAACTCCAAAAAGAATTCCAATTTCTGTAATCGTTTGTGCTAAAAACGAAGAGGAAAATGTGGTTAAATTTATTCCTTTATTAGCTGAACAAAATTATCCTGACTTTGAAATTATCTTAATAGACGATGCTTCAAGCGATTCAACTTTAGACCTTTTCGAAGAATTTGAAAAACAATACTCGAATGTAAAAGTGGTAAAAGTGGTTAATAATGAAGCATTTTGGGGCAATAAAAAATTCGCTTTAACCCTAGGTATCAAAGCGGCAACAAAAGACTATTTGCTTTTCACTGATGCCGATTGTTATCCAACTTCAAAGGATTGGATTACCCTAATGAGTTCTCAATTTACATTACATAAAACTTTTGTTTTAGGTTATGGCGCTTATGAAAAAGTGAAAGGTTCCTTTCTAAACAAAATAATTCGTTTTGATGCATTACTTAATGCAACTCAGTATTTTTCATGGGCAAAAATCGGACGTCCCTACATGGGAATTGGTCGTAATTTAGCGTATAAAAAAGACGAGTTTTTTAAAGTTAATGGTTTTATTGATCATATGAAAATCCGTTCTGGTGACGATGATTTGTTTGTAAACCAAGCAAGTAAAGGGAGCAACACCACTTGTTGCTTCGCTGCCGACAGTTTTACCTATTGTGAACCTAAAACAACCTTTAGTGATTGGAAAACTTTAAAGCAACGCCATGTAGCAACCGCTTCCTACTATAAATCTTTTGATAGAATTCAACTTTCGGTATTTTTTATATCGCAAATATTGTTTTTTATTGTTCCAATAGTACTTCTTGCGTTTCAATACCAATGGATCATCGTTTTGAGTTTAATTGGTTTTAGATACCTATTCACTTGGATTGTCTTAGGTTTTTCAGCTGGAAAATTAAAAGAAAAAGATGTAATGTATTGGTATCCAATCATTGAAATTGCATTTTTATTCACCCAATTGAATATATTTGTATCCAATAGTTTCTCAAAACCAGTACATTGGAAATAAATAACACCATTGAAAAAGCAAAATTAGGCGATCAAGTTGCCTTCACTTTTCTATTGGATTTTTATTGGAATGAAGTCTACGGTTTCATGTTAAAACGAACAGAAAACGAGACTGACGCTGAAGATATAACTATAGAAACCTTCTCAAAAGCATTCGATAAATTAGCCACCTACAACGCTGAATTTCAATTTAACACTTGGTTGATAGCCATTGCAAAAAATGTTCACATTGATCTTTTACGCAAGAAAAAAGCTTCTTTATTTATAGAAATTTCAGATGATGATGATTATCGAGCATATAATGTTGCCGATTCAACTCCTTCAGCAGAAGATAAATTAATTACTGAACAAAATTTATCGCAATTATTACAATATATTAAAGAATTAAAACCCCATTATCAGGAAGTTATTCAATTGCGTTATTTTCAAGAATTAAGCTACCAAGAAATTGCAAATCAATTAGAGGAACCTTTGAATAACGTGAAGGTAAAAATTCTTAGAGCCAAAAAATTATTGTCGGAAATTATCCAAACCAAAGGATAATTTTATTTTTAATTAATCCCTAATTTTCACAATATCGAATTGACTTTTATCGTTATAAAGTAAAATTTAATACTATGATGTAATACTACTTAACCATTAAAACTCCAAATTATGTCTAAAGTTAGTATTTATGAAAACGGGTGGACCAACCTAGTTTTCGAAGGAAGAAACAAAGAATATGGCGCTTATCAATTGAGAAAAAACGATTCTGTGAATACCGTCACCGCCTTTTTTTTCGGTTTACTATTTATCATTTCAATTTCTGGAATAGCATTTCTACTGAGTTCATTCAGTTCAAAAGAAGTAGTTAAGGAAACTCCAATTATTTATCCTGATATACGCACAGTGAAATTTGAACATAAAAAAATTGAAGAGCCGAAAAAAGCAGTTGTTCCAATTGAAAAGAAAAAACCTGAAATTATTAATTCCAAAAAAGATTTGATAAATCCAACTATCGTAAGATACGAACCTATTGATGATGTCAATAAAACCAAAGATGTTGGAAAAACGGCTCCAACAGCTACCGGTTCACCAACAGGAGTTATCAATACAATTCCAAATAATACTGGCGGTTCAACTGAAATAACTCCAACGAAAATTGATGGCCCAGTCACTACAAATATGCTAGACCAACTTCCCGAATTTCCTGGAGGAATAAATAAGTTTTACACCTAAGTAGGTACTAATTTTGAAAAACCTGAAATTGAGGGAGAGCAAACAATTAGTGTTTACGTTGCTTTCGTAATTGAAGAAGATGGTACGATGTCAAATATAAAAGTGACTCGTGATCCTGGATATGGATTAGGTAGAGAAGCAGTGCGAGTATTAAAATCGCTAAAAACAAAATGGAGCCCAGGAATGATTGGAGGCCAACCGGTGCGTACTTCGTATTACTTACCAATAACTGTGAAATTAGAATAAAAGCGCGGTTTTAAAAGCAAAAAAAATCGGTTTTTGATTAGTAATTTATTAGCGAATTACGAGTCAAAAACCGTTTTTTTATTATCTACTTTCCGTATATTTGCACCATAAAATCCCGATTATGGAATCTGTTTTAGAAAATGTACTTCCTACAGGAAAACCAAAATGGCTAAAAGTTAAATTGCCAATTGGTCAAAAATATACCGAACTACGAGGTTTAGTTGACAAATACAAACTCAACACCATTTGTACTTCTGGTAGTTGTCCAAATATGGGCGAATGCTGGGGTGAAGGAACGGCTACGTTTATGATTCTTGGTAATATTTGCACGCGTTCTTGTGGATTTTGCGGGGTTAAAACCGGAAGACCAGAAACAGTAGATTGGGATGAACCTGAAAAAGTAGCCCGATCTATCAAAATCATGAATATAAAACATGCAGTTGTAACTAGTGTGGACCGAGATGACTTGAAAGATGGCGGATCTATAATTTGGATTGAAACTATAAAAGCGATTCGAAGAATGAATCCAACTACAACATTAGAAACATTAATTCCTGATTTTCAAGGTATTGAAAGAAATATAGATCGTATTGTTGAAGCCAATCCAGAAGTGGTATCACACAATATTGAAACCGTTCGCCGATTAACACGTGAAGTTCGTATTCAAGCAAAATACGATCGAAGCATGGAAGTATTAAGATACCTAAAAGAAAAAGGAATTAATAGAACCAAATCTGGAATAATGCTTGGATTAGGGGAAACCGAAGAGGAAGTATTCCAAACATTAAAAGATTTGCGTCAAGCAAATGTCGATGTGGTTACCATCGGCCAATACTTGCAACCAAGTAAGAAACACTTGCCTGTAAAGGAATTTATCACTCCTGAGCAATTTGCAAAATACGAACAATTCGGACTAGAATTAGGCTTTAGACATGTAGAAAGCGGTCCACTAGTTCGTTCTTCCTATAAAGCTCAAAAACACATCCTTTAATTAGTTTGAATTCTATATTTAGATGAATCAAAAAACAAGAATTGCCATAAATGGATTTGGTAGAATTGGTAGAAATTTATTTCGACTATTAATCAACCATCCGTCTATTGAGGTCGTAGCGATTAATGATATTGCCGACAATAAAACGATGGCTCATCTAGTAAAATACGATAGTATTCACGGCAAACTTCCCTATGAATGCAGTTTTACTGAAGAAGCAATTATAGTAAATGGGAAATCACACTTGTTTTTTCATGAAAAATCAATTTCAAATTTAAATTGGAAGTCATTGGATATTGATTTCGTAATTGAATCAACTGGGAAATACAAGACTTTTGATGAAATAAACGCGCATGTTTTGGCAGGAGCTAAAAAAGTAATTTTGACAGCTCCCTCCGAGGTTGATGCAATTAAGACCTTGGTTTTAGGGGTTAACGAATCAATATTAAACGGGGAGGAAACCATCATTTCCAATGCGAGCTGCACCACTAACAACGCCGCGCCGATGATAAAAATCATTGATGAATTGTGCGGAATTGAACAAGCCTATATAACAACTGTTCACTCTTATACTACTGATCAAAGCTTACACGATCAACCACACAAAGACCTTCGCAGAGCTCGTGGCGCCTCGCAATCTATAGTTCCAACTACTACAGGGGCTGCAAAAGCGTTGACGAAGATTTTCCCTGAATTTGAAGGAAAAATTGGAGGTTGTGGTATTCGAGTTCCAGTGCCAGATGGTTCATTGACCGATATCACCTTTAATGTAAAAAGACAAGTTTCTATAGTTGAAATTAATGCTGCTTTTAAAACGGCATCCCAAACTAATTTTAAAGGAATTTTAGATTATACGGAAGATCCAATCGTTTCTGTAGATATTATTGGAAATACTCATTCCTGCATTTTTGATGCTCAATTGACTTCTGTGATTGATAAAATGGTTAAAGTCGTGGGATGGTATGATAATGAAATTGGGTATTCTTCAAGAATTATCGACTTAATTTTGCTAATAAATTCGAAAAAATAATTTGCTTAAAGCAAATAGTTAATAGTTGATTATTAGTTCTTTAATCAATTCACACAAATAAGGTTCGGCTTGTTCAGCCGCTTTTAGAACCTCGAAATGATTCACTTCCTCAATATTGTCTTCGTCACCCATATCAGTAATTACAGATATACCAAAACATTCCATATCCATGTGATTGGCCACAATGACTTCAGGAACTGTTGACATTCCCACGCAATCGGCACCGAGAATTTTTACCATTCTGTATTCAGAGAGCGTTTCAAAAGTGGGGCCTTGCAATCCCATGTAAACCCCATCATGAACTTCAATATTTAATTTTTTGGCGATTTCCTTAGCTTTAATGATCATGTTTTTAGAATATGGCTCACTCATATTTACGAATCTTGGTCCAAAGCGTTCTTCGTTTTTGCCACGTAAAGGGTGTTCCGGCATCATATTTATATGATCTTTAATAATAACAATTGAACCAACTTTGTATTTTGGATTTACACCTCCAGAGGCATTGGATACAACTAATTTTTCAATGCCCAAATATTTCATCACTCTCACCGGAAAGGTAACTTCTTTCATTGAATAGCCTTCATAGAAATGGAATCTGCCTTGCATAGCCATTACTTTTTTGTCTCCAATGGTGCCAAAAACTAATGCGCTTTTATGACCTTGAACCGTTGAAACAGGAAAATTTGGGATTTCAGAATACGGTAACGTAAATTCTATAATAATGTCATCGGTAATACTTCCTAAGCCAGAACCTAAAATTATACCATATTCAGCCTCGAAATGGTTTGTTTTGGATGTAATATAATCAACCGATTCTTGAACTAGATTCCACATAAGTAGTTATGATTTTATCGAAAATATCACTATCGAAAAGAAATTTAGTTTTTATTGGAAGATAAAAAAGCTGCTCTTTTGGCAAGCTTCCTTTTAATCTAACAAAATCTTTTTCAGTAGTAATAATGATCTTATTTTGCGCTTTATTTTTAATTTCTAGAAGGTCTTTATCTGTAAATTGATGGTGATCCGAGAAAGTCAAACACTCCTCCTTATCACTTTGTAAATGGGTGAAAAAAGTTTGAGGTTTTGCTATTCCAGCCAATAGTAATTTATCAACATTTTGAAGCGCTGAAACTAGTTGTTTTCCATTTTCAGAATACACATATTCATCAAATTCAATGGTAGAGAAAAACAATTTTTGATTGGCAGAAATTGCTAATTTATTGATAATAATCGTTTGTTCTTCTTTCGATAAATCAGATGGGCATTTGGTTACTACAATTACATTTGCTCGTTTTGCTCCACTCCTACTTTCTCTTAAATTTCCTGTAGGCAGCTGACAATCATTAGCATACAATTCATTATACGAAGTCAGTAAAATGTAAAAACCTGCTTTTACTCTTCGATGTTGGTAAGCATCATCTAATAAAATAACTTCGGGTTGACTTGAATTTGAAAGCAATTGTTCTATTCCGTTTTTCCGATCAGCATCAACCGCAACTTGGATTTTTGGAAATTTTGTATAATATTGAAAAGGTTCATCTCCAATAATTTCAGCATTAGCATTGGCATCAGCCAAAATAAATCCGCTGGATTTTCTTTTATAACCTCTGCTTAAGGTGGCAACCTTGTATTTATCGGATAAAAGACGGATTAAATACTCGATTTGAGGGGTTTTTCCAGTTCCTCCAACACTAATATTTCCAACTACAATAATTGGTAAATTAAATGAGTACGATTTCAATAATCCTTTACTATAACAATAATTTCGAATAGAAGCTATTGCGCTGTATAGGATTGATAATGGAAATAGTATTTTTCGAATAAAATTCATACTACGAAAGTATACTATTTTATCTTTATAAAAAAGTTGATTTGTTTTTTCGTTAATTTGTAAAATCAAAAATACAAGTATGTATAAAATTAAAGATATCATTCCATTACTTGAAGAAATGGCTCCTTTGGCTTATGCCGAAGACTTTGACAATGTGGGACTATTAGTTGGAAATTTAGAAACAGAAACTACTGGAATACTAGTTTGTCATGATGCACTAGAAAACGTTATCGAGGAGGCAATTGCTAAAAATTGCAACTTAATAGTATGTTTTCATCCCATTTTATTCTCAGGTTTAAAAAAAATAACAGGGAAAAATTATGTGGAAAGAGCTGTTATTAAAGCGATACAAAATAATATTGCGATATATGCTGTTCATACCGCATTAGACAATCATCCAGAAGGAGTAAATAAAATATTTGGAAATGCATTAGGATTAACAAATACCAAAATCTTACTTCCCAAAGAAAATCACATTAGAAAATTAGTCACTTTCACCGTTCCTGAAAATGTTGAAAAAGTAAGAAATGCGCTTTTTGAAGCTGGGGCTGGAACTATTGGAAACTATGAAAATTGTAGTTTTACTTCCAAAGGAATTGGTACTTATATTGGGAATGAAAATAGTAATCCTGAAATTGGCAACCGATTTGAATTAGTTGAAGCCGAGGAAATTAAAATTGAGGTCACTTTTGAAAAGCAATTAGAAAGTAAAATTTTAAAAACTTTATTTGAAAATCATATTTATGAAGAAGTAGCCTATGAAATTACTGCTTTACAAAACAAGCATCAAAATATCGGAATGGGATTAATTGGTGAATTGGAAAAGCAAATGGATGAAAAGGAATTTTTGTTATTTGTAAAAGAAAAAATGCAGTGCGATGCCATTAGGCATTCTGATTTTATTGGGAAACCGATAAAAAAAGTAGCCCTTTTGGGGGGCGC
>CALPNL020000057.1 GCA_943324925.2 Chitinophaga pinensis
CGATTTAAATATTCAATAGAAATTGAATTCTCATATTCGCGACCGCGCTTGTGAATTTGTGAAACCAAATTGGGAATAGAACTTCTCAAATAAATAAGCACATCTGGCGGAGCAACGAGTCCTTCCATTAAATCAAAAAGGGAACTGTAATTTTGAAAATCTCTATTGGTCATCAACCCCATAGCGTGAAGGTTGGGAGCAAAAATATGAGCATCTTCATAGATGGTTCTATCTTGAATTATTTTTTTTCCGCTTTCGCGAATTTGAAGTACTTGTCTGAAACGACTATTTAAAAAATAGATTTGTAAATTGAACGACCAGCGCTCCATTTGATGGTAAAAATCATCTAAATAAGGGTTGTCAACTACGTCTTCAAAATGAGGGTCCCATTTGAAATGCTTTGCTAACAAGCGAGTTAGTGATGTTTTCCCCGCTCCAATATTTCCTGCTATAGCTATGTGCATTATGGTATTTTTATTTTATAATTTTTAATTTGTCGATTGGTAAAAATAGATAAAATTTGGTCTTTGTAAATAAAAAATTCAAAGCTTTTATCAACATTTTGCACTTCTTGGGTTTTATTTGATTTAAAATCTAGAAAATACAAGTGTTCTCCTTTTGAATATAGAATCAAATGGGAATTTAATATTTGGATAGTATCAAAATCGGGTACTTGTTGAATCAATTTTATTTCTCCAAATAAATTACAAGAGTACCAGTTTAATTCGGGGTCAATCCATTGAAAATTATTGAAATCAGATTCGTAATGTTTGAAGTTCCCAGCAAAAGAGGTTGAGATCCATTTAAAATCGTCATTTAAATAATTGTAAAGCCCTATTTTTTGAGAGATAGTATCATAAAACCATAGTTTATTTTGGGCTGCAATACCAATAGCACTAGCAATTATTGAACTTTTATTAATATCAGAGAAGGCTATTCTTTTAATTTCATTTAACTGATTATCTAATAAAACCACAGCATTAAAGCGTTCAAAAAAAACAGCAATTTTTAACGGGTTTTGGGTATCAATTTTTAGTATTTTCCCTAAAGCAAGGTTTTTGTATTGCCAAATTTGTTCTTTAGTACTCTTGAATAAGACCCCATTTTCTTCATAATAGCGATTGGATAAAACATCAATAGCCAAAAACCGATTTGCTGAAATGGATTCAGTAGATAATAAAGTCGCCGAAGCAATCTGCCCTTTACATGGGGAAATCACTAAGATAAAAAAGCTAAGTATTTGAATAAATATTTTCATTGAACGCTAAATTACGATATTTGCTTGTAGATATTCTGTTTTAATAATTTTATTTTAACATAAATTTTGTAACATTAAAGATTCTAATTCTTCATATTTGCACGTTAAAAATGTCTATTTTTATAAATTAATTAGAGTAAAAATCTGAATTTAGAATATATAAAAAACCAATTTATGTTAAGAAAAGTAGTAGTATCATTTGTATTTAGTGTTTTAGCATTTGCAAATATCCAAGCGCAAGATTTTCAAGGAATGGCTGTGTATGAATCAAAAACAAGCACTTCTGATTTTAAAACCCGTTTTGAAGGGAATAAAGACATGACTCCAGACATGCAAAAGATGATTGAAGAAAGAATGAAAAAAATGTTTGAGAAAACATTTATCCTGAATTTTTCAAAAACAACTTCGATTTACAAAGAAGAAGAAAAGTTAGACGCTCCGGGTCAAGGTGGACAGGGCGGCGGAATGAGAATCATGAGCTCAATGATGGGCGGTGGCGGAACCAACTTTAAAAACATTAAGGATAAAACGTATGCTGTAGATAAAGAATTTATGGGCAAAGAATTTCTAGTTAAAGATTCTTTGCCAAATTACGCTTGGAAGTTAGAAGGTGAAACCAAATTAATTGGAGGTTATACTTGTTTTAAAGCGACTACCGTTCGACCAGTTAGCCAAACCGATTTTAGAAATTTCCGACCAAAAAAGGAAGAAAAGAAAAAGGAAGAAGCCAAAGACGAAACTAAGAAAGCAGAGGGCGAAGCAAAGAAAACCAATTTCATGGAGGACTTTGAATTACCGAAAGAAGTGACCATCACTGCTTGGTATACCCCTGAAATTCCAATTAGCCAAGGGCCAGAAAATTATTGGGGATTACCAGGTTTAATTTTAGAAGTAAGTGACGGTAAAACGGTTGTCTTGTGTTCTAAAATTGTAATGAATTCTAAAGAAAAAGCAGAAATTAAAGCACCTTCAAAGGGTAAAGAAATTTCTCAAAAAGAATACGATGAAACCGTAACCAAGAAAATGGAAGAGTTCAGACAAATGAACCAAGGAAGAGGTGGAAATGGAACCATGCAAATTAGAATGGGGCGTTAATTCTCCATAAACAAAAACACAATGAAAAAAATCCTTCTGTTATTATTGGTCACTTCTTTGTCTTTCGCTCAAGAATTTCAAGGAAAAGCATACTATTTCTCTAAAACAATTTTAAATGATAAAATAAAAGTTGAAGATAGTGGCTTAAAGGAGGAGATCGATCCAGAAATGGAAAAAGCATTTCAAGAGGCATTAAAAAAAGCATCTGAAAAAAACTATATGTTAACTTTTAATAAATCAGAATGCATTTATGAGCAAGAAGAGCAACTTGAAAAACCTAAAAATGTTACCGGCGGAATGTCAATTTCAGTTAGTATTTCATCAAGTGAGGGAAAAAAATATATAAATGCCAAAGACAAAACAAGTAGTGTTGAAGACGAAATTTTCGGGAAAGAATTCTTAATTGTAGAACCTATTGAAAAACCAAATTGGGAATTGGTTGATGAAACCAAAAAAATAGGAGATTACACTTGCTTCAAAGCCAAATTATTAGTTCCAGTTTCGGATAAGCAGAAAAAAGAATACGAAGAATTTCTAAAAAAAGAAGAAATAAAACCGTCTTTATTCAAAATGCAAGAGCCTAAAGATAAAACGATTACCGCTTGGTATACTCCAGAAATTCCGGCTAGTTTTGGACCTAACAATTATTGGGGTTTACCGGGATTAATTCTTGAAATTAATGAACCAGAACTAATTATACTTTGTTCTAAAGTGGTATTAAACACTAAAGGAGCAACAATTAAAGTTCCTAATAAAGGACAAAAAGTTTCTCAAAAGGAATTTGATGCCATTCAAAAAAAGAAATATGACAGCATGAAAAATGAAGATGGCGTAATTATATTTAAATCAACAAACTAAATAATACATTAAATAAATTTTATGAAAAAATTGCTATTATTATTTCTATTAATTTCTTTTGTTTCATTTTCACAATCTGTAAAATTTGAGGGTGTTATTCAAGATGTTGGAAAAACCCCACTTGAAATGGCCAACGTTATGGCGGTAAATACTGTTACCAAAGCAATGGATTCCTATGCAATTACCAATGACAAAGGGAAATATTTGTTGAATTTGAAACCGAATTCCAGTTATTCCATTAAAGTGAGTTATTTAGGAATGCAAACCAAAGAGCTTTTTATTTCTACGTCTACTTTAAACATGAATCAAAATATTACTTTGGAATCGGGAGGAATTGAGCTTGAAGGAGTCGAAATTGTTCGCGAAATGCCAGTTTCTATAAAAGGAGATACCATAGTTTATAATGCCGATTCTTTTAAATCAGGAACCGAAAGAAAATTAGAAGACGTATTAAAAAAATTACCAGGAGTAGAAGTAAATGCCGATGGCGAAATAGAAGTTGAAGGGAAAAAAGTGACCAAGTTAATGGTAGAAGGAAAAGACTTTTTCGACGGAGATACTAAATTAGGAGTTAAAAATATTCCCGCCGATGCGATTGATAAAATCCAAGTTTTAAGAAATTTCAATGATGTTTCTGCCTTGAAAGGATTGGAAAATGGAGATGAAAATATTGGGATGAACATCAAGCTAAAATCTGGAAAAAAGAATTTTTGGTTTGGAGATATCAATGCTGGTGGAGGAAAAGAAAATCAAAACACACGATACAATGCCAACCCAAAGCTATTTTATTACAGTCCGAAATACAGTGTGAACTTTATTGCCAATTATAATAATATTGGAGAACTACCATTTACGATTCAAGACTATTTTAAGTTTACGGGCGGATTCAGAAGTATGATGAGAAAAGGAGGAACGAATTTCAATGTATCTTCCAATGATCTAGGGATTTCTTTACTGAGAAATAACAGAGCTAAGGAAATTGAAACCAAATTTGGAGCAACTAATTTTTCTTATAATGTTACTAAAGCATGGAGTTTAAGTGGATTTGCAATTATTTCTAAAACCCTTACCGATCTAGAAACCGCTTCTCAAAATAATAGAACCGATCAAATTAGTACTTTGGGAACCGTAAATACTACCCAAAAAACCAAAGAAGCAGCAAATCAAATTAGTAGCTTGGGACTTTTTAAACTAAGCTCTAGCTATAAACCGAATTCAAACCTTCAATTTGATTATGATGCGTTGCTAAAAAATTCTAAACAAGACGAAAACAATAGTTTATTTACTCAATCATTTGCAACAGCAACAAACGGAACGCCACCAGCAATTCCCGACCAAAACATTGCCTCTTTCAAACAGCAAGATCCAGTTACTTTAACTCAGAATTTGAGTTTGTATTACACTAAAAGTGATAAAAGTGTTTTCGATATTGAGATCCAACATTTATATCAAGATGAAGACCCTTTTTATAATGCCAATTTAGGTCAGAATCCATTTCCAATTTTAGGATTGCAAACAGCAAATAGATATAACATCAATCAGACTCGATTTATTAAAACTAATAAATTAGACGCTAAGGTGGATTATTATTATATGGCAACTCCAAAAAGCAATATTAATTTTACTTTTGGAAACACCTACTCACTTCAGAATTTCAATTCTCACATTTTCCAAATTTTGGATAACGGAACTACTAATGACCTGACTTCTGTAGATAAAAACAATAATGTTGGCTATTTTTTTAATGATGCCTTTTTAGGACTGCATTACAAATTTATAACTGGGAAATTCACTTTTAATCCAGGGTTTTCTGCGCATTACTACAAAACATATAATGAGCAATTAGGTACTAAAGTGAACGATAATTTTTACCGAGTTTTACCTGATGTGTATGCTTTATATCAAATTAAAAAAGCGGAAACCTTAACCTATAACTACTCCATAAATACCGATTTTACAGATATTAATAGGTTTACTGCAGGTTATACATTCACCAACTATAACTCTTTATTTCAAGGAAATAGATATTTAGAAAATGCTATGTCTGAAAGTCATTCTTTGCGTTATTTTAAATATAACATGTTCAATTTTGAGAACGTTTCTGCCAATATTAATTATACAAAACGCTTAAATGCAATTAAGTCAAGTGCTGTTTTTACAGGAATAAACCAAGTTTCGTCTGCTATAAATTCAAATTTTGCTGATGAAACTCTTTCTGGAAATGCCAACTACGGTAGATCATTTGCTAAAAATTATAAAGCTTCATTTAATTTATCGGCGAACCGTTCCATATTCAATAATATTCAAAACGGCCTTTTTGTTACCACAGAATCTTTAACCCAAAATTACACCGTAAAAGTAGCGACCAATTATAAAACTTTACCAAACTTAGAATTAGGATATTCTCGAACTATAAATGACTATATCGGAACTAAGTTCTTCACCGATAGACCCTCGGCTAGATTGGATTATTTCTTCTTAGATAGTTTCTCTTTTGTTTCAGAATATGAGTATTATCATTACACCAATAACAATAAAACAGTTAATAATGAGTATGACTTTTTAAGCGCAAGTTTGATTTATCAGAAAAAGAAAGAAAGTAAGTTAGAATATAAAGTTGCAGTTACCAACCTTTTAAATACAAATATTCTAAACGACGATAGTTTTACGCAGTTCTCCACAAGAACTTCACAATATACGGTTCAACCGAGGTATATTATTTTTAGTTTGAAATATAATTTATAACGATTTTACCTCGATATTAAATTTACAAAATTGCTTCTTTGTAACAATTTGATTACTTTTGAAGCAATATAAAAAAGGTATTATGAGCATTGCTAAACACAATTGGACGAAAGAAGAAATTATCGCGATATACAACAAACCTATGATGGATTTGCTTTTTGAAGCAGCCTCTATTCATAGAAAAGCACACGATCCAAACGTAGTTCAAGTTTCTACTTTGTTGTCCATAAAGACAGGTGGTTGCCCAGAAGATTGTGGTTATTGCCCTCAAGCAGCTCGTTATCATACTGAAATTGAAGGTAACGATTTAATGTCGGTAAGCCAAGTAAAAGCCCAAGCTTTAAGAGCAAAATCTAGCGGATCTTCTCGAGTTTGTATGGGAGCAGCATGGAGAAATGTGAAAGACGGACCTGAATTTGACCAAGTATTAGAAATGGTTCGTACCATCAATAAATTGGATATGGAAGTGTGTTGTACGTTGGGAATGATTACTGAAAACCAAGCCCATCGTTTAGCAGAAGCTGGTTTATATGCCTATAATCACAACCTTGATACCTCCGAGGAATACTATAAAGAAGTGATTTCTACACGTGGTTTTGAAGACCGTATACAAACTATTGAAAATGTCCGTAAAACCAATGTTACCGTTTGTAGCGGTGGAATCATTGGAATGGGAGAATCTATAGAAGATCGCGCAGGAATGTTAGTCGCACTATCTACTCTAAACCCGCAACCAGAATCAGTACCAATAAATGCTTTAGTTGCTGTTGAGGGAACGCCATTAGAAGAAGAAAAGCCAGTTGAAATTTGGGAAATGATCCGAATGGTTGCAACCACAAGAATTGTAATGCCTGAAACTCAAGTTCGCCTTTCTGCAGGTAGAATGAACATGAGCCGTGAAGGACAAGCAATGTGTTTCTTTGCTGGTGCTAATTCAATTTTTGCTGGGGATAAATTATTGACAACTCCAAATCCAGATGTTAATGAAGACATGAAAATGTTTGAAACATTAGGATTAATTCCTCAAAAACCATTTGTTAAAGTTTCTCAACCTACTACCGTTGAAGCCGAAGATTCTCAATTTCAATCGTTGGGTGAAAAGCCAAAATGGTCTAGACCAGGACATAAAATCGAAAAGAATTTAGAGGCATCGGGGAAAACAAATGCCTAGTTTTTTGTTTCTATTCTTAATAGACAATCAATAAATTTTGGAAAATAATTCTCATAAAACCTATTCCATTCAGGAAGCTCAATCCAAGTTAGAGAATTACTGCGCCTATCAAGAACGTTGTCACAAAGAAGTGGTCGAAAAACTTCGAGGAATGAATATGATTCCCCAAGTTATCGATTTGATAATTGTGCACCTTATCGATCATAATTTTCTTAACGAAGAACGTTTTGCCTGTAGTTTTGCAAGAGGAAAACACCGAATTAAATATTGGGGAAATAGTAGAATTGTAAACGAATTGAAGTTCCGAAATATCTCTTCTTACAATATAAAAACAGCACTTAAAGAAATATCAGAAGAAGAATATTATACCAATTTTCATTTTATTGCGGATCGCCATTGGCAAACAATGAAAGAGAATGACAGTTTAAAAAAGCGAAAAAAATTTTGTGATTTCTTACTCCGAAAAGGATTTGAAAGCAATATAGTTTATGAAAAAGTAAAGGACTTGGAACGAGATTCCAAATAGATTTTTACTCTTTCCTCTCTTTTTCTTTCCTTTTTTAGCTCAAAAACTTACAAACTCAACAAAACACTCACTGCATTTCCGCCAAAACCAACGGCATTTACCATGATTTTTTTCAATGGCTTCTTTTCGGTTTTTGCTTCCGCAAATGGAACTCCGATAAAGGTTTGATTTTGTAGCATCAAAATGGCCATTTCAATGCTCAACATTCCAGATGCTCCAAAGGTGTGGCCGATTTTCCATTTATTGGTAGTTAATAGCGGAAGGTCATTGCCAAAAATTTTTTGAATTGCTTTGTATTCTGATAAATCGCCCTTAATTGTTCCCGGAGCGTGCATTACAATTGCATCCACTTCAGATAATTTAGTATTTTCCAAGGCCATTTTCATCGATTTTTGAAAGCAAGTTGCTTCAGCAGAAACAGAAACGTTGTGTTCTAAAATTTCAGTTGCATAACCAATTCCTTCAATAACTGCGATAGTTTTGTCGGTTCTTCCAATTTCAAGACAGCAAACTGCAGCCCCTTCACCCAGTACAAGTGAGTTTTGTTTTTTATTTAAGTCTAAGGCGCGACATGGGAATTCGTCACTATTTTTAGAATAAATTTTTAAAGCTCGCATTTGAGCCATCGTAAAATCGGTTAAAGGCGCTTCGCTACCACCAACCAAAAATTTATCAGTCATGCCAGATTTTAACCAAGCAATACCATTTAATAAGGCATGTAATGCCGTTGAGCAGGTAATTGAATGTGAAATTTCTGGCCCTTCACTTTGTAAATCATGTGAAACCCAAGAAGAGATATTTCCGAGCGTCGTAGTTGGCGAGGCCAGCGTTTCTACTTTCCCAGATTGGATGAAATCCAAATGGTGTTTTTCGAATAATTCCGTTGCTCCTCGTGACGATCCTATATTGATTCCGAAAGCAGCATTGTTCTGCCAACCCGCTTTTTTAATCGCTTTTCTAGAGGCAGCTATTGCAAATAAAACCGAATTATCGAGAGATTTGTATTTATTATCCGATTTTTTTATTTCTTCAATTTGTTTTTTGGAATCATAATTTAAAGGAGCAATTGCGGTGTTTTGATTCCCAATAGAAGTTTCTATAAAGCAGTGATTGTCATTCAAATAATTTTGCCAAATGACATCTTGATCATTTCCTAATCCAGAAATGGATGCGATGGCGGTTATGGAAATCGTTGTTGGCAAAGTGGTTATTTATTAAAATTTATTGGCAAAGATAAAAATCTTTTATCTCTTGGTCTATTATCTCTTGGTCTCATTTAAATGGAAAGTTCACAAAAAAAACGATAATTTATCTTAAACTATATCCAATGCGTTTTCAACTAAAGTATATATTTTTTGGAGTTGCTCGTCCTCAATAATATAAGGCGGTAAAATATAGACAATGTTTCCCACAGGTCTCAAAATCACTCCGTTCTCAATGAAAAAATCGTAGAGTTTGTTTCGCAAAGTTCCGTAATAACTGGCTTGGGATTCGGTTTTTATTTCTAATGCAAAAATAACTCCTAAAACTCTGGTTGTAATTACTTTAGGGTGATCTTTTATGTGCATCTCAAAGGCCAAATGGCTTTGATTTACTCTGGCAATATTGGCTTGCATTTCTTCGGTTTCCAAGAGCGCTAAACTCGCCAATGCTGCAGCGCATCCTGTTGGATTTGCAGTAAATGTATGTCCATGAAAAAGAGCCTTATTGATATCCTCACTGTAAAATGCTTCAAATAATTCTTCAGTAAATGTGGTAATTGCCATTGGAATCGTCCCGCCCGTTAAAGCTTTAGACAAACACATCATATCAGGTTGGGTAACTAAATAATCGCAAGCAAACGTTTTTCCAGTTTTACCAAAGCCTGTCATCACTTCATCGGCAATAGTTAAAACTTTATTTTCTTTACAAATTTCTATTAATTTATCTAATTCTTTTGGTTCATACATCACCATTCCTGCCGCACCTAGCACCAAAGGCTCAAAAATAAATGCTGCACAATTATTGTTTTTTATAGCTTGGGTTAATGCTTCAAAACTATTTTCTTCCTCCCCTTTTACTGGAACAGGAATCCGGACTACGTCTATAAACATCCCTTCGAAAGCTTGGGTGTAAAACGAAATTCCACTGGCTGCCATTGCAGCAAAGGTGTCACCGTGAAAGGCATTTTCAAAGGCAATGAGGGTAGTTTTCTTTTCCCCTTTATTGAAAAAATACTGCAATGCTACTTTTATAGCCACTTCGACTGCCGTAGATCCATTATCGGAAAAGAAAATTTTATTCTGGTTTGTAGGTAATATTTCAATCAATTTTTCAGATAAAACCACCGCGGGTTCATGGGTAAAACCCCCAAACAAAACGTGCTCTAAGGTGGTTAATTGCTTATAAATAGCATCAGCGATAATGGTATTGGAATGTCCAAACGGGTTTACCCACCAGGAAGCGATCGCGTCAATATATTCTTTATTGGAAGCATCCCAAAGCAAAGCTCCTTTACCTTTTACAATTGCAATTGGCGGTTTTGAAGTTTTATGTTGGGTGTAAGGATGCCAAATATGTAACCCGTCTCTTTCGGTTAAATCCATTATTTTACTATTCAATTGCCATTAAAGTATCTCTAAATAAATCTGCATATTCTGAAATCACATTTTTATCAAAATACGGTTCATCGTTAATTCTGCCTATGAATTTTAGTTTCGAATAATTTAAAATTAACGATTCGGTGGCTTTATTTTCATTTCCATTAAAAATAATTCCAGCAATAGTGAAACCTCTGTTTTTTATGGCTTCAATTGTTAAAAGCGTATGATTGATGCTTCCTAAATAATGTCTGGAAACAATTATAATTTTGTAATC
>CALPNL020000058.1 GCA_943324925.2 Chitinophaga pinensis
AGGAAGTAGTGGTTTTTAATTGGTTTAAAATTCTATTTATTGAAAATGAAGGTATGGCTTGGGGGACACAAATTCCTGGATCTTACGGAAAAATTATTCTAACACTTTTCAGATTAGTTGCCGTTACAGGAATTGCCTATTGGCTTTGGGACGCTGTAAAAAAACAAAGTTCTAATTTCTTAATTGTAGCTATAGCGCTCATTTTTGCCGGTGCCTTCGGGAATATTATCGATTCTGTTTTTTATGGTGTCTTTTTCGATGACAGTTACCACACCGTTGCTACACTGTTTTCAGATAAACCTTACGGTAAATTATTTTATGGCAAAGTGGTAGATTTATTTTATTTTCCAATATGGGAAGGGAATTTACCAAGTTGGCTACCATTTTTTGGGGGAAAATTTTTCACCTTTTTCAATGCTATTTTCAATGTTGCCGATATGGCCATTTCAACAGGAGTGGGAATATTAATAGTATTCAACAAAAAAGCCTTCGCAAAAACCCAGATTTCAGAATAAATTCTAGAATTTAAAGGTCTTGTTTGGGGCAACGCAGTAATTGAGTTGTACGTCCGAGGTATTGATATCCGAAATTAATTCTTCAGGCTCAAAGAAAGACAAGCCAATTTTAATTGTATTGGGATTGCATTCCGCTAAAAATTTATCGTAGAATCCTTTTCCATAACCTACGCGATTCCCATTTATATCATAAGCCAATAAAGGAATAAAAACCACTTCTATTTTATTGGAAGGCACTTCTCCCGAAGCGTCGGGACAATCTACAGGTTCTGGAATATTATAGACGTTTTTTTTGATTTTAGTATTATCGGTCAATAAATAATGTGTCATTTTTCGAGTTTCGAAATCACTTTTTGAAACACAAATTTCTTTGTCTTTTCCTGATAGTAAATGTAAAATATATTCGGTATTTACTTCTTTCTGTTCTTCGATGGGAAGAAATATATGAAAATACGTTTTCTCCCAAATTGGAAGTAACAAGATCCCATTGGCTATAGCTAAACTCAATTCTTCTATCTGGTTTTCAGATAAAGTGCGGCGGAGTTCCTTGTATTTTAAACGAATTTCTTTTTTAAACATCACTTATTTGAGTTGAAATATGATATATAGCATCACCTTGATATACTATTGGTGCATCATTTACATTGATGATATATCCAGAATTGGGCGCCTTAACCGTAAATTCAATTTTACCATAGGGATCAGAAATGGTCGCTAGCAATTGACCTTTGGTAACATAATTTCCAATTTGGGTATAACCGTGAAACATCCCAGAATATTTTGCTCTAATCCAGTTTGATTTGGCGATATAAATAGTTGGTTTTTCTGGATAAGTAACTTCTTTTTTCGAGTTGAGCATTCCTAGATGGTCTAATATTCTCTTGGTCCCTTCTAGCCCTTCTTGAGTTACTTCTTCGTTAATATTCACCGATTTCCCTCCTTCAAACAATAACATTTTAACGCCTAATTTATCACAGGAATTTCTAAAGGAACCGGCAATATTTTTTGAGTACAATCCAAAAGGAGCTTGAAAAATATCAGCTAATTTTTTTAATTCTGCATTCTTTGGGACAATTCTAATTTGCGGAGCGTTGAATCTACTTGCACCACCAGCATGAAAATCAATTGCATAATCAATGTGTGGCATAATTTCTTTTAAAAGATAATAGGCAAATCTACTAGCCAACGACCCTTTTTTGCTTCCCGGAAAAACCCGATTTAAATCTCTTTTATCTGGGAATTCTCGAGTTTGATTTACAAACCCAAATACATTGATGACCGGAATACAAATGATAGTTCCTGTTTTTGGTTTGTTAATATTTTTGGTAATTATCTGTCTAACGATTTCAATTCCGTTAATTTCATCACCATGTAAACCGGCTGAAAGTAGTATTGTAGGGCCACTGTATTTAGATCTTTCTACAATTATTGGAATTTTTAATTTGGTCATGGTGTGCAAAGTAGCAATCTCCATATTGATCGTTTTGCTTTCGCCGGGCAAAACAGTTTCCTTAAAAATAGTGATGCTTTTATGTTCTAAAATACTCATAATTTGGTTAAAACGTTAAAAGTAGAAAATTATGACTTATAAAATTGAAGTTCTCGTTTGTTTTTCGCTTTTAAATGCGAGATTTTGTAAATTTGAAAACCCATAAAAAGGCCAAATGATTTTTATGGGTATTGAAACAATTGATAAATGCAAAATCCTATTTTACAACTTCAGATACAATCTTTACCCGACGGCCCTGGGGTGTACCAATATTATGACAAGGAGGACAAAATTTTGTATGTTGGGAAAGCTAAAAATCTTAAAAAAAGGGTGGCTTCCTACTTTAATAAAATTCACGATACCGCTAAAACCAATGTGCTGGTAAAGAAAATTGTTAGTATAAAACACATTGTTGTTCCTACTGAAACGGATGCTCTTTTATTAGAAAACAATTTAATCAAAACATTGCAGCCCCGTTATAATGTAATGTTGCGAGATGACAAAACGTATCCATGGATTTGCATTAAAAAAGAAGCTTTCCCTAGAATTTTCCCTACAAGAAGAATGGTCAAAGACGGATCGGAATATTATGGCCCCTATACTTGTTTTAAAACGGTAAATACTATTTTAGATTTAATAAAGGAACTATACCCGTTGCGAACATGCAACTTTGATTTGAGTCAAAAAAATATAGAAAATAATAAATTCAAAGTTTGTTTGGAATACCATATTGGAAACTGCAAAGGGCCTTGTGAAGGCCATGAAACAGTTGAAAATTATCAAAAGCAAGTGGAGGCGATTCGAGAAATTTTGAAAGGCAATTTTAAAGAAAGCCAAAGGGAATTTAAAAGATTAATGAATGATTTTGCTTCCAAAATGCAATTTGAAGAAGCTCAAAAAGTCAAAGAGAAAATAGACGTTTTAGAGAATTATCAATCTCGTTCCACGATAATAAATCCAAAAATTACCAATATTGATGTATTTTCAATTGTTTCAGATGAAAGCGCAGCGTATGTAAATTTTTTACAAATTTCTCATGGTTCGATAATTCGTTCCCATACTTTAGACATCAAAAAGAAATTGGATGAATCCGATGAAGAGTTATTGGAACTTGCTATAATTGAATTACGAGACCGATTCCATTTACAATCAAAGGAAATTATTGTTCCTTTTCCTGTTCATTTGGGAGAGAACATAAAAATTACCGTTCCCCAATTGGGAGATAAAAAGCAAATATTAGATCTGTCTATTAGAAATGCCAAATTTTATAGAATAGACCAATTAAAGCAACTTCAAATTGTTGACCCAGAAAGGCATTCCAACCGGATTATGGCCCAAATGCAAAAAGATTTACGACTTTCTGAAGAACCACGTCATATTGAATGTTTTGACAATTCTAATATTCAAGGCACGAATCCAGTTTCAGCTTGTGTGGTTTTTAAAGAAGGGAAACCCAGCAAAAAAGACTACCGCCATTTTAATATTAAAACAGTCGTTGGTCCTGATGATTTTGCGTCAATGGAAGAGGTGGTTTATAGAAGGTACAAAAGAATGCTTGAAGAAAACCAACCTTTACCGCAATTAATTATTATCGATGGAGGAAAAGGGCAATTGTCCTCGGCTTTGAAAAGTATAGACCAATTGGGATTACGTGGGAAAATAGCGATCATTGGAATTGCAAAAAGACTTGAAGAACTTTATTATCCGGGAGATTCTGTGCCATTATATTTAGATAAAAAGTCGGAAACTTTAAAGGTAATTCAACATTTGAGAAATGAGGCCCATCGTTTTGGAATTACCTTTCACAGAGACAAACGAAGTAAATCGGCACTTAATTCCTCAATTGAGGCCATTCCAGGAATTGGTGAAAAAACCATGCTGACATTAATTCAGCACTTTAAAAGTGTTAAAAGATTAAAATTAGCAACCGAAAAAGAAATTACTGAGGTGGTGGGTGTTTCAAAAGCCAAAAAAATTACCGACTTTTACAAAACCAATTAAAGCCAAAAAATGAAAAATAGTATCGCCCTCTTTTTCTTAATTTTTATAATAACTCAAAATACCTTCTCGCAGGATACCCTTAAACCTAGGCCGAAAATTGGATTGGTATTAAGTGGTGGTGGTGCCAAAGGATTTGCTCATATTGGGGTGATAAAAGTATTAGAAAAAGCAGGAGTTAAAATTGATTATATTGGCGGAACAAGTGTAGGATCTGTAATTGGGGCACTTTATGCATCGGGCTATAATGCTAAGCAATTAGATTCTATTTTTAGGGATACCGATTTCAACAATCTTATAACCGATTATATCCCTCGTTCCTCAAAGAATTTTTACGAGAAAAGGAACGATGAATTGTATGCCTTTTCTTTGCCAGTAAATAATTTTAAGGTTGGAATTCCATTATCTTTATCGAAAGGGATGTTCAATTTTAATTTAATAAATAGATTGACCAAGCATGTTAAAGAAATTCATGACTTTAATAAATTGCCGATTCCTTTTTTGTGCATGGCAACCGATATTGAAACTGGGCAACAAGTAGTTTTAGACAAAGGACATCTGTCAAAAGCATTGATAGCGAGTTCTGCATTTCCGTCGATTTTTGCTCCAGTAGAATTGGATGGAAAACTATTGGTAGACGGAGGAGTTTCAAATAATTTTCCAGTAGATGAAATTCGAAAATTAGGAGCTGAAATAATTATTGGCGTTGATGTTCAAGACGACATTAAGGATCGCAATAGCCTTAATGATGCCACCAAAATCTTGGTTCAAATTAACAATCTTCAAATGATTGAAAAAATGAAAGCCAATAAAGCAGGAACGGATATTTACATTAAACCGGAAGTAAACCAATATGGAATTATCTCATTTGATGCTATCGAAGATATTATAAATAAAGGGGAAGCTGCCGCAAATGCACAAATAGATAAAATAATTACATTAGCGAAGGCTTCAGGAAATTATACAAAAGAAGCGCTAAAATTTAGTAATGATTCTTTGTTTATTAAGCACATCAATATTAATTATTTACCAAATTATACCCGATCCTACGTACTTGGAAAGTTGGGATTCAAAGCAGATAGTAAAATTACTTACAATGATCTAAGAGTTGGGACCGATAATTTAAGCGCCACTCAAAACTTTAAGTCCATAACTTATACAATTGATAAAAACGGCAATTATGACGATTTAAACATCAATTTAGTTGAAAGTCCGCAAACCACGTTACTGAAATTTGGGATGCACTACGATGGGTTATTTAAAAGTGCTTTACTAGTTAATTTGACTCAAAAAAAATTAATTTCTAAAAACGATGTGGCCTTCTTAGATGTCTGTTTGGGGGATAATTTCAGGTATAATTTTGAATATTATATCGACAATGGATTTCACTGGAGTTTTGGTATTAAATCAAAATATACCGGATTTACTAAGAATGTTTCAACTAATTTTCTAACCAATTTAACCTTGCCACAATCAGGGATTAACACTCTTAACATTGAGTATTTGGATTTCACCAATCAGGCCTATATTCAAACGGTTTCCTTCCAAAAATTTCTATTAGGTCTTGGGGTAGAAAATAAAAACCTAAAATTAACTTCTGAAACCCTTTCAAATACAACACCTATTATTCAAAAAAATAATTACTGGAGTGTTTTTGAATCTTTAAAGTACGACTCGTTTGATAATAAATATTTTCCAAAAAGCGGGTGGGCGTTTTCGGCCAATATCAATACCTATTTAAGTTCTTCCAATTTTAATAATCAATTCGAACCTTTTTCAATTGCTAAAAGTGAATTTAGTGTTGTAAGAACCTTTTTCAAAAAAACCACTATTGAAATTCAGGTTGATGCCGGATTAAAATTTGGAAAAGGAAGCGAGCCAGTATTAGATTTTGCTTTAGGCGGATTTGGATTTTATCCAATAAACAATATTAGATCCTTTTATGGGTATGATTTTTTAAGCATTTTAGGGAATAGTTTTTTTAGAACGGCATTCACATTCGATTATGAATTTTATAAAAAAAACCACATTAACTTTTCAGGAAATTTTGCTCAGGTAAATAATGAATTGTTTGAATCTACCGATTGGATTTCAAAACCAAAATATTCTGGATATGCACTAGGATATGGACTTGAAACAGTTGTAGGCCCTGCTGAAATCAAATATACTTGGTCACCAGAGCTAAACAAAGGGTATACTTTAATTTCAATTGGTTTTTGTTTTTAATATTTTATAAACAATAGGAAAAAATTTAAACGACTTGAATCTTAAAATGTATAATGTTGTAGAAAATTCTATATATTTGAAAACATAAATATTAAATAGTTAAACATGTCAATCTGGAAGAAAAAATCACTTGAACTATTGTTAAGTGAAGCATCAGAATCTGAGAAAGGATTAAAAAGAACATTAACGGCTTGGTCATTGGTAGCATTAGGAATTGGTGCAATAATTGGCGCGGGGTTATTTGTTAGAACCGCAACTGCTGCGGCACAAAATGCTGGTCCATCCGTAACATTAGGGTTTATTGTAGCCGCAATTGGCTGTGCATTAGCTGGACTTTGTTATGCCGAACTATCTTCTTCTATTCCAATTTCAGGGAGCGCATATACTTACACCTACGCTACTATGGGAGAACTTTTAGCGTGGATTATAGGATGGGATTTAATACTGGAATATGCCGTTGGAGCTGCAACAGTAGGAATTGCTTGGAGCGAGTATCTTAATAATTTACTGGTCAACGTGCTCCATATGAGCCCCATTCCGTATTCCCTTTCCCACTCCCCGTTTCAACATTTTACCGACCCTGTTACTGGAGTAGTTTCAAATGGAATTATCAATTTACCAGCTTTTTTTATAGTAGCAATTATTAGTTTATTATTAATAAAAGGAACACAAGAATCGGCTTTTGTAAACGGATTAATTGTTATTACTAAAGTAGCTATCGTAATTTTAATTATTGGATTTGGATGGCATTTCATCAATCCTGCAAATCATACTCCTTATATTCCAGCTGATTCAACCTATACTGACGACCAAGGAATAGGGCATCATTTTGGAGGAATAATGGGGGTTCTTGGAGCTGCTGGAACAGTGTTTTTTGCTTTCATTGGTTTTGACGCTGTTAGCACTGCCGCACAGGAAACAAAAAATCCAAAACGCGATATGCCAATAGGAATCCTAGGATCTTTAGCGGTTTGTACTGTTTTATATATACTTTTTGCACACGTATTAACAGGAGTTGCAACAGTTGAAGATTTTAGAACCGGCGGAAAAGAAGCTTCTGTAGCTTTTGCAATAAATAAATATATGATAGGCTATGAATGGCTTGCTCAATTTGTGACTGTAGCAATATTAGCAGGATTCTCATCTGTAATTTTAGTAATGTTATTAGGTCAATCTAGAGTTTTTTATTCAATGGGGAAAGACGGATTGTTGCCAAGTTTCTTCGGAGATTTACACTCTAAATACAAAACTCCTTATAAAGCGAATCTTGTAATATTAGTAATTGTAGGTTTATTTGCCGCATTTATCCCAGGTGATATTGTTGGTGATATGACCAGTATCGGAACTTTATTTGCCTTTATTTTGGTTTGTATTTCTGTAATAGTTTTAAGAAAAACCGAACCAGAATTAAAACGAGAATTCAAAACGCCTTTCGTTCCATTGGTTCCAATTCTTGGAATTATAGTTTGTATGGCTATGATTTATGGTTTGGGATGGACCAACTGGTTAAGACTGGGGATATGGTTGATTTTAGGACTAGTTTTCTATTTCCTTTACAGCAAAAATCATAGCAAATTAAACAATCCAGATAAATAATCAGCAATCATAAATAACTAATAAAGGCATTAAAGACAACATTCTTTAATGCCTTTTCTTTTTTATAAATATTTCGCAATAATTAGGGGTTAAAATTAATTTTTTACGATATTTGTTACATGAAAACAACATGGTTTGGATTATTAGATTATCTGCAGTTTCTCATAAAGAGAAACCCAGAATGATTTTATATCTTTTTGATTAAATAAATATTTGAAGTTAAACCAACTTTATTCTTAAATTTTAAACAATAAAAAGATGCCATTATATCATAAACTCGGCGAGTTTCCCCAAAAAAGACATACTCAGTTTGAAAATCCTAAAGGAGGATTTTATTACGAACAATTATTTGGAACAGAAGGATTTCATGGACATTCGTCACTATCCTACCATGTTCACAGACCAACGCAGGTAAAAGAAATTCTAAAATCGTATTCGGTTGAACCTAAAATTGCCATTGGTAAAAACATAAAATCATTACTCTTAAAAGGATTCGAAGTAAAACCCGAAAATGACTTTCTAGACAGTAGAAAACCATTGTTGGTTAACAAAGATTGCGCCATCGGATTGGCTGCCCCTAGAACCTCCCTTCGCAATTATTTCTATAAAAATGCCGATGCCGATGAAATGCTATTCATCCATAAAGGAAAAGGAAAATTAAGAACCATGTTAGGAAACATTCCATTTGAATATGGAGATTATCTAATTATTCCAAGAGGTGTAATCTATCAAATAGATTTTGAAACTGCTGAAAATCGATTGCTATTTGTAGAATCCTTCACCCCGTTTTATACCCCAAAAAGATATAAAAATGAATCAGGGCAACATTTAGAACATTCACCGTTTTGTGAGCGTGATTTTATTTTGCCAAACGAATTGGAGACCTATGATGAAAAAGGAGACTTCCTAATCAAAGTCAAAAAAGAAGGAATGATTCACGAAATAGTTTACGCAACTCACCCATTTGACGTAGTTGGTTGGGACGGTTATAATTACCCTTACGGCTTTAGCATTCACAATTTTGAACCAATTACAGGGAGAGTGCACCAGCCGCCACCAGTACACCAAACCTTTGAAACAGCCACTTTTGTAGTGTGTTCATTCGTTCCTAGATTATACGATTATCACCCAAAATCAATTCCAGCACCTTACAATCACAGTAACATAGACAGCGATGAGGTGATTTATTATGTAGCTGGCGATTTTATGAGCCGCAATAATATCGAGCAAGGACACATTACTTTACATCCTAAAGGAATTCCTCACGGACCAGCGCCGGGAGCAATGGAAAGAAGTATTGGGCAAACTGTAACCGAAGAATTAGCGGTTATGGTAGACACTTTCCGACCATTAATGGTTACCGAAGAAGCCATGGGCATCGACGATGGAAAGTATTATCAATCTTGGACGGAATAATTTGGAGCTATTTCCTGCTATTCCTTACAATCCCTATTATTGTTCGTGCCTCACCACAATAGGGGATTTCCAATGCTATCAGGGCTAGGATTTTCGATAATTAACAAAATTTAGAAATAAGAAGAACGATTTTCACCTCATAATAAGAGATATAAATGTCAAAACAAGAAATAAAATCTGTAGAATACGGATTAGAGAAAATATTTGAAGGAGCACAAGATTTCCTTCCCTTACTAGGAACAGACTATGTAGAACTCTATGTAGGAAACGCAAAACAATCCGCACATTATTATAAAACGGCTTTCGGATATCAATCGTTGGCCTACGCCGGATTAGAAACTGGCGTTCGAGACCGAACGTCTTATGTGCTTAAGCAAGACAAAATCAGATTGGTTTTAACCACGCCATTAACCCAAGATTCCCCAATTAATGACCATTTAAAAAAACATGGTGATGGCGTTAAAATTGTTGCCCTTTGGGTTGAAGACGCGACTAGTGCCTATCAAGAAACCATGAAAAGAGGTGCCGTTTCTTTCATGGAGCCAACAGTTGAAAAAGATGAATTTGGAGAAGTAGTTCGTTCCGGCATTTATACTTATGGCGAAACTGTGCACCTATTTGTAGAAAGAAAAAACTACAACGGTATTTTCTTGCCTGGTTATAAAGAATGGAAATCCGATTACAATCCGGAAGCAGTAGGATTAAAATACATTGACCACATGGTAGGAAATGTAGGTTGGAATGAAATGAATACGTGGGTAAAATTCTACGAAGACGTCATGGGATTTGTAAATTTCTTGTCTTTTGATGACAAACAAATCCATACCGAATATTCTGCATTGATGAGTAAAGTAATGTCGAACGGCAACGGGCGCATTAAATTCCCAATCAACGAACCAGCAGAAGGAAAAAAACGCTCTCAAATTGAGGAATATTTAGATTTTTATGGTGGACCAGGAGTGCAGCACATTGCTATTGCTACTGATGATATCATCAACACGGTATCCCAATTGAAAGCGCGAGGAGTTGAATTTTTATCTGCTCCGCCCCCGGCCTATTACCAAGCAATTCCGGAGAGATTAGGAGTTCACATGGACATGATGAAAGAAGATATAAAGAAATTACAAGAACTGTCAATTTTAGTAGATGCTGACGAAGATGGATATCTGTTGCAGATTTTTACCAAACCACAAGAAGATCGTCCAACATTATTTTTTG
>CALPNL020000059.1 GCA_943324925.2 Chitinophaga pinensis
CCAAATAAAATAACATCTTGAGGAACGATACTCATATTTCCTCGTAGCGTTTCTAAATCGTAATCGTAAATATTCTTGCCGTCTATGCTAATTTCACCCCCTTCAATATCATAAAAACGCAATAATAAGGAGGCTATAGTTGACTTTCCTGCACCACTAGGGCCAACGATTGCTATCTTTTGTCCAAAATCAGCATTAAAACTTACATCTTTTAATACTTGAATTTCTTTTCTTGAAGGATAAGAAAAAGCTACTTTTTTGAAACTTACATTTCCGTTTAATACTTTTTCTGTACTAGATTCCGAGGAATTTATTTTCTCTGGAGTTTCATCTAATAATTCGAAAACTCTTTCAGTAGCACCAACGGCTTTTTGAATTTGAGCATACAATTCTGCAATTCCTCCAAATGAAGCTCCTACAAAAGTGGAATATAATACAAATGATATTAATTGTCCTACGCTCATTTCCCCACTTATACTCAATCGAACGCCGAACCAAACAACTGCTACAATTGCACCAAAAAGGCAAAATATAATGAACGAGGCAAAGTAGCCGCGGTATTTCCCTCCTTTTATAGCAATTTTTACAATTTCTTTAATCTTACCATTATAGCGCGCAATTTCGTACCATTCATTTGCAAAAGCTTTAACAATACTAATTCCTTGCATGGTCTCTTCTACAATTACTTGACTTTCGGCAACCTGATCCTGAACTTTTTTAGAGTATTTTCTGATAAATCTTCCAAAAATTACCGCGGCAACTGCCACCAATGGAACTACCGACAACATTAATAAAGTAAGTTTGAAACTCTCGCTTGCCAATAAAGCGATTCCACCAATAATTAATATAAATTGTCTTAAAAATTCTGCAATAGTTGATGTTAATGTATCTTGAATTTGAGTAATATCGGAGCTAATTCTACTATTTAATTCACCTACACGTTTTTGCGAAAAGAAAGTCATCGGTAATTTCACTAAATTACTGTACAATGCCAAACGCAAATTGGCTAAGGTGTTTTCAGTAAAATTGACAAATAAGGATAATCTGAAGAAAGAAAAAAGCGACTGAAATAAGAGAATTACAATTAGTCCGCCAGCGATTAAATTGGCTTGAGCATTGTCTTTATTTTTTACGCAATCAATTAAAAGTCCCATTAATTTTGGAAAGGCAAGTGCGGTTCCTCCTGTAAATAATAAGAAAATTAAACCTACATAAAATTTCCATTTATGATTTTCAGCATATTTAAATATTAATAAAGCTTTGCTTAGTGAAGATTTAGTAAGTTTTGATTTTGGTAAATCATTTTCTTTGAAACGGGCCATTTTTAGGATGTTTATTTTGCAAATGTAGACTTAAACTAAACTAATCGCATTTATTATGTGTTAAAAAAATACCAGAAAGATTTATTTATTATTTTCTAATGCACTTAAAATAGGTCTAATTTGATCAACATCAATTCTCTTCGCTTTAATTCTTTTTTCCTTATCCAATATATAAATAACAGGAGTAGAGTAGATGTCGTATTTGTCCTTTAAATTATTGTAATGTGCACCATCGTAGACGTTTATCCAATCTAATTTCTTTTCGTCAACATACTTTTTGTATTTGTCAAACTCTTGTTGGGTGTAAACACAAAATACTTTTAGGTCTATTTTATCTTTTAACAATTGGTGGTATAAATCAACTAATTTTGGAATTTCCACTTGGCAATGGCTGCAGTCTACATCCCAAAACACCAAAAGTGTATATTTAGCTTTAATAGAATGAAGTTTTAAAAATGTCTTTTCTATTTCTGCAGCATTAGCATAGTAAATCTTGGTCATTTCCTCACTAGTTTTGGCATTTTCAAATCCCATTTTAGCAATTTTATCATGACTTTCTATAGGTATCATAGGTAATTCAGGAGCTATAGCTTCTAATAATAGCGGTCTTAATATGTTTGCGCGGTTTATAATGTTATTTACAATATTATCGTCGTTATAGATATCTTTTGCCTTTCCAGTTTTGAAATATTTATCTACAATATAGACAAACACTTTGTCAAAACCCATTACTTTAGAAGTTTCATATTTGTTTACAAAGTTTGCTAATAACAACTTGTACATTATTGAACCTTCAACAGCTTGGTTCATAATTTGGTCTATTTCTATAGAAACAGCATCAGGATCTTTCGTTACCACTGATTCAAAATAGCGAGTTAATCGGCCATAAAAAAAAGGCGTTCTTGCTAATCCGTCGTCTTTGAAGTTAACTCCATCCCAATAATGATCTTTGTAATAGTTAAAAACAGCAATACTGTCAGGCCGTCCATTGGATGCTTTAGGAATGTCTTTTAAGTATTTCTCCATTTTTAAATTCAATGCGTCACTAATGAAAGTCCCTTTATTTTTTTGAATAAAAGCCTTCTCGTAACTTTCAATATTCTCACTGATTAGCTTTTGCTTTCCCGACATATAATCGGTAGAATCTTTTTTACTTAAACCTTTAGTTTTTGGTAAATACGATTCAAATTCAATTCGTTGAACTTCGAAATATTTGATATAATCGAAAAAATCGTTTTGAATTTTTGAGTTGCTACATTGTAATTGCTCTTTATAATTGGAAACCGATTCGCTAGAGATAACTAAATTCTGATTATCATCATCAACGATAAAGTCAAAATAAATTGATTTTCCTTGTCCTACAAGTGAATATATCCCTTTGTATAATTTCTTTTTACCGTTGAACTCAATTTTACCATTTTTAATTTTGGCGCACGTGTCCACAATCATATTTTTATCAAATTGATAAAAAGTTAAATAAGCAATGGTGTCTTTACAATGTTTTAAATTGATTTTAATATCATAACTATTCTGTGCATTGGCTGCATTGATAGTAAATAAAACGACTAATAATAAGAATGTTTTTTTCATTTATTATAAAAAAGTTTTAGAATAAAATAGTCTATAAATTCAAAGTTATCTTAATTGTGCGCCTAATTGTGTTTGAAAATTATTTTGAAGTTTACTCATTATTTTTTCAATTTGAGTATCTGTTAATGTTTTAGATTCATCTTGAATAGTAAAACTAACCGCGTATGATTTTTTACCTTCAGGCAAGTTTTTACCAACATAAACGTCAAACAAAGTGATTTCTTTCAGTAAGTCTTTCTCTGTTTGTTTTGCTATACTGTAAATGTCTTCAAAAGCAACGGTTTCATCTAAAAGTAAAGCCAAATCTCTTCTTACTTCAGGATATTTAGGTATTTCTACAAATTTAATTTTATTTGAAATCGAATTTAAAACCGCATTCCAATCAAAATCAGCATAAAAAACTTCTTGTTTGATATCGAAATGTTTCAGAATAGATTTTTTCACAGTTCCAAATTCAACTAAAACATTATTTCCATTTGTAAATGCAATTCCCTCAGCAAATACGTCTGTTGAGATTGGTTTAGTTTGAATATTATTAATTCCTAGTCGGGACAAAATACTATTAACATATCCTTTAAATAAGAAAAAATCAGTTGGTTTTTGAATAGTTGTCCAGCTTTCTTTTATTTTGTTTCCAGTGGTAAAAAGCGATAAATGTTTCGGTTCGTCAAAACCAGAAGGTAATTTATGATAAGTTTTTCCAAATTCAAATAACTTCAAATCGGTATTTCGACGATTGATATTAAAAGAAACCGCTTCGAGTCCAGAAAACAATAAAGATTGTCTCATTGCTGACAAATCGTTACTTAATGGATTAATAATTAGTACGTTATAATCTTCTTTTAGATTTTCAGATAATTTAATATAGTCTGGAGTTGTTAATGAATTGGCCATCATTTCATGAAATCCTAAAGAGGTCAATTGATTTCCAATAACATTCTGCACTTTGTAGTCTTCAGTTCTTCCTGAATTGGAAACAGTCGCATTTACTTTATTGGTAAAATTGATGTTGTTGTATCCATAAACACGAAGCAACTCTTCAATTACATCAATTTCTCTTTGAACGTCTACTCGATAGGCAGGAATTATAAGCCCTAAACTAGAATCTGATACACTGGTAACTTTTATATCTAGAGAAACTAATATTTTCTTAATAGTTTCTTTAGGTATTGCTTGTCCGATAATTTTAGTAACATTTTCGAAATTTAAAACCACAGGAAAATCTCCATTTTTGATATTATTTACATCGATAAGATCTGAAGTTATTTCACCTCCAGCAACTTCCAATATCAAAATGGCTGCTCTTTTCAACGCATAATCTGTAATCCCTGGATCAATTCCTCTTTCAAATCTGAATGAAGCATCGGTGCTTAAACCATGTCTTTTGGCAGTTTTACGGATAGAAACCGGGTTGAAATAGGCGCTTTCTAAAAAGATTGCAGTCGTACTTTCAGAAACACCAGAATCCAAACCTCCAAATACACCTGCAATACAAAGTGGCCCTTGAGAATCACAAATCATGATGTCTTCTTCATTCAAACTTCTTTCAATTCCGTCTAAAGTGGTGAATTTCGTTCCTGATTTTACTGTATCAACTATAATATTTCCATTAATTTTTGAAGCGTCAAAAGCATGAAGGGGTTGTCCTAATTCATGCAATACATAATTGGTAACATCCACTATATTATTTTTTGGAGTTAATCCAATCGCTTTTAATTTATTTTTTAGCCATTCAGGTGAAGGTTTTACTGTAATTCCTGAAATGGTAATACCACAATATCTAGGAGTTAATTTGGTATTATTAACTTTAACATCAATTTTGAAAGTTCTTTTGTCAACTTTAAATTTATTAACAGAAGGAGTAATTAATTCATATTGCTTTCCGTCTTTTTGAATTAATCCAGCGCGTAAATCTCTAGCTACACCCCAGTGACTCATAGCGTCAGCACGATTTGGAGTTAATCCAATTTCAAAAACTTCGTCCGTTTCTATTTTAAAAACTTTAGCAGCTGGTATTCCAGGAACTAAACTAGAATCAAGAACCATAATTCCTTCATGACTGTCACCAAGACCTAATTCATCTTCAGCGCAAATCATTCCGTAGCTTTCTTCTCCTCTAATTTTGCCTTTTTTTATTTCAAATGACTGTCCTTCTTTATCGTATAATTTTGTTCCAATTGTTGCAACAGGAACTTTTTGCCCTACAGCAACATTGGAAGCACCACATACAATTTGAATAGGAGTACCAGTACCAATATCAACAGTAGTTACTTTCAATTTATCGGCATTGGTATGTTGGATGCAAGTAAGTACATGGCCAACCACGACTCCTTCCAATCCACCTTTTAAACTTTCAAATTTTTCTACGCCTTCAACTTCTAATCCTAGATCGGTTAATACATCAGCAGTATCTTCCGATTTCAAATCGATATTTATAAATTGTTTTAACCAGTTGTAAGATATTTTCATTTGTTTTCTATAATAAAGATGCAAATATAAGGATTGCAGATTGTAGTAAGAAAGATTTTTTATGCTTTTTTACACCTATTTTTGCTAACGAACTAGCGAAAAATGGGAGCTAAATTGTAGGTTCACATTTTGTTCTGTGTAATAAACCGTAAACCAATAATCTGTTGCGGGTAATGGGTTTCCGTTGTAATTTCCATCCCATCCAGGACCTGAAGGTTTGATTTGTTTAATCAATTTTCCATATCGATCAAATATATCAATATAGGAATTGGGTTGGTTTTTCAATTCTGTAATATTCCAAGTATCATGAACAGTATCCCCATTTGGTGTAAAATAAGTAGGATAATCAATTATCTGAACGATAATTTTCTTCACCCCACAGAAAAACTTGTCTCTAACCCATATTTCATGTATACCCATTGACAAATTGTTAAACACATTACTATCTTGATAAGGATTGAAATCTAATTTGTATTCATAATCTCCAACAGGAGTTACACTTATGGTTACCGTTTGATTAACCGAGAAGTAATTAGAAACTACAGAAGTTACTATTCCTGGGGGTAAACGAGTTCCAATTGTAGCATTTGCAGAAGCAGAACACCCAGTAGTGCTATTTGTAGCAATTACAGAATAAGCCCCGGGTAAGGTAGCTCGGTAATTATTTCTAGTTTGCCCTGCAATTATTCCAGCACTATTAGACCATACAAAGGTGTGACTACTAGAACTAAGATTGGCTACTAAGGTGAAAGATCCGAGGGAATTTCCAGCATCATCCAAACAGATAAAACCATCTTGTGGCAAAGTGACGATAGGTAGTTTATTAACTATTATAGTGCCATTATAACTTGCTGGAGGAGCACAACCACCTTGTGTGGTTAAGGTAAAATTAAAAGTTCCATCCACTGTTGGCGTTCCAATAATTGAATAAACACCATTAGTTAAACTTCCGGACAAACCAGTAGGTAAACTTCCTGAAGAAAGAGATACATTAGTAGCTAAACCGCCAATATTAAAAGTAATTGGTAGGATTAAAAAGTTCAAACATAAAGTGGGTATTGAGGAAGTTAATGTTAAACTCGGTAATGGATTAATAGTAATTGGAAAGTTGGATGTTGAAGCGGTTTGACAAATTGCCGGATTGGCAGTTAGGGTATAAGTTACGACGTAAGTCCCAGGCACACTATTAGCCAGGTTTATTTCTCCAGTTGACGAATTCATACTTAATCCAGCAGTTGAAGTAAAAACGCCTCCTGTAGTAAATCCAGTAGCAGGAATTATAGAGGGATTTGTATCGTTAATACAAATGGGAGAATTATAGGTAAATGCTGAAACTGTAGGCAAGCTAACAGATAGATTAAAATCGGTTATTGCAAAACATCCTGTAAAAATATTATTTAACCTAATGAAGATCTGTTGTGGATTGGAAGTATTTCTAAAATTGTTAGGGGTTGCAATTGCATTAGTACTGGTTACAGCATCGTTATAACTGGTATGATAAGTAGCCACTAAATTGGGTTGAGTCCCAATAGCTAAATTAGTGTTTGGAGTCATATCAAAATTGGCTTCTCCCGGAAAATTAGGCAAACTACATTTTTGAAAATCAGTTTTTGCTATGGTTGATGGTGCTTGAAAAAAAGTTGCAGTACCTGACCACGTTATTGAAAAAGCACTCACGCCAACAGGTCGGTCAATGGCAATATAATAGATTTCGTTATCCAAAACATCCATCCATTTAATAAAACTATTTCCGTCATTACCAGGCCCTTCACTAACATCAATTTCAGTACTGTTCATTCCAGTCAAATTATCTGTAAGACCCGCTTGAAGTGGGTTGGTGGTTGAGCATCTAATAGCAGTGCCTAGATTATTACACGTTACATTAGGACCAAAAATCCAAAAATCTAAATCTTCAACTAAATTCGGACTTTGTGGGGTTAAAGTAAATCCCAATGTTCCACCAGTTCTGATTCTAATCTTCAACCATAAACTATTATTTTCCCCGAGGCCACATGCGTTCCCTGGTGAAATTTCTTGAACTCCAATTCCTGTAGCAGTTAGGCCCGATAAATTGGCGTTTCCGCAAATAAAAATAGCATTAACACAATCGTTTTGAGCTTTTATGCTATAGCTTGAAAATAAGATTATGATAGTAAGAGTTCTAAATAATTTATTTAAAAATAAATCCATAAGTGGCGTTTTTTTGGTAGGTAAATTTATGTAAATTATTGTAAAATTTGTAATTAAATTTCTTTAACTGATGTAATTCCAGATATTTTTCCGTTTGGATATTTCCATAAAGACTTCTCGAAGTCTTGAATTAATTGGTTTTTCCAATGCAGTATCTTCTTTTAGTATTTTAACCGCATAATTTCTAGCTAAGTACAAGATATCTCTATCTTTTACTAAATCGGCAATTTGAAGATTTAATACTCCGCTTTGTTGTGTTCCCATCAAATCACCAGGGCCTCGAAGTTTTAAATCCACCTCAGCAATTTCAAAACCATCATTGGTTCGAACCATAGTTTCCATTCGGGTTTTACTGTTGTTAGATAACTTGTTAGAAGTCATCAATACACAATAACTTTGATCGGCACCCCGACCAACACGACCTCGCAATTGGTGTAATTGGGAAAGGCCAAAACGTTCAGCACTTTCTACAATCATCACACTTGCGTTAGGGATATTGACACCCACTTCAATCACCGTTGTTGCTACCATAATATTGGTTTTTCCTTCTGCAAATCGTTTCATTTCAAAGTCTTTTTCTGCGGGTTTCATTTTTCCATGAAGTATGGAAACAGCATATTTGGGTAATGGAAATTCTCTTGAAATAGTATCGTAACCGTCCATTAAATCTTTAAAATCCATTTTTTCAGATTCTTGAATCAATGGGTAAACCACATATATTTGTCTTCCTAATTCAATTTGCTCGGTTACAAAAGCCATCACGTTCAAGCGATTATTATCGTATCGATGCACTGTCTTAATTGGTTTTCTTCCCGGTGGCAATTCGTCAATAAGTGAAATATCTAAATCGCCATACAAACTCATCGCTAGTGTTCTTGGGATAGGAGTGGCAGTCATCACTAATACATGCGGTGGAATTTCGTTTTTCTTCCATAATTTAGAACGTTGTTCTACTCCAAATCGGTGCTGCTCGTCAATGATAGCCAAACCTAAATTTTGAAATTTTACCTTTTCTTCTAATAAGGCGTGAGTTCCAATTAATAGTTGTAGTTCTCCATTTTCCAGTTCCTCATGAATGACTTTTCTTTCTGAAGTTTTAGTTGAACCAGTTAATTTTTTAATATTGATATTCATTGTTTTAGCTAATTCTGATAAACCAATAAAATGTTGATTAGCTAATATTTCTGTTGGAGCCATTAAACAAGCTTGAAAGCCATTATCTAAAGCTAAAAGCATACTCATAAACGCCACAATGGTTTTTCCGGAACCTACATCTCCCTGTAATAGACGATTCATCTGTGCAGGATTTCCCATGTCATTTCTAATTTCTTTGAGCACTCTTTTTTGCGCATTGGTAAGTTCAAAGGGCAGATGATTTTCATAGAAATCACTAAATAAATGTCCCACTTTGTTAAAAGCATGGCCTTTAATTTTGTGTTTCCGAACTAAATTCTTGGTTATTAAGTGCAGCTGAATGTAAAATAACTCTTCAAATTTCAATCGGTATTGGGCTTTAGATAATAATTCAATACTTTTTGGAAAGTGTATATTGAAAAGCGCTTCTTTTTTTGATAGTAGATTTAGCTCGGTTCTAAGGTAATCAGGAAGTGTTTCTGAAAACAAATTATGAGTTTCCAAAAATAATTGTTGCATTAATTTATTCACTACTTTATTCGTGATCCCTCTATTGGTTAGGGTTTCTGTAGATGGATAAACAGGTTGCATGGCGGAACGTAAACTCTTTTCATGCTCCGATAAAAGCTCAATTTCAGGATGAGCCATATTATAAACTGATCCAAATGAGGTACATTTTCCAAAAACTACAATTGGAACGTTCAATTCCAAACTATCTCGAATCCACTTATGGCCTTGAAACCAAACCAATTCCATTTGGCCTGTTTCATCTACAAAAGTAGCAACCAACCTTTTTTTACCCTTTGCAGGCTCAACGGTTTTAATATGAATTATTTTTCCAATCAATTGAACTTCAACGCTATTGCTGTCTAATTCATTGATTTTATAATAACGAGTTCGGTCAATGTAGCGATAGGGATAGAGATTGATTAAATCGAGGTATTTATGAATGCCTAATTCTTTTCTCAACAAATCTCCACGTTGTGGTCCAACGCCTTTAAGGTATTCAATAGGAGTTTGAAGTAATTGAGACATTTTTTGATTCTTTGGTCTTAGAACTATTTACAGCGAAGATAGTTTTTTGTTTGCAAATTTGAAAATGACATTATAGAACTTATTTATCGAAAGCTGTGATATATTAATCAAAGGCAATATCTTTGAAACCTAAATAAATTGATATGCATAAACATCTAGCGTTGCTTCGTGGAATTAATGTTTCCGGTCACAATATGATTAAAATGGATGTTTTGAAAAGCACTTTGGAGAAAATAGGTTTCCAAAAAGTACAAACCTACATACAGTCTGGAAATGTTTTTTTGGAATCTGATGAAGAAAGTGCCGCTAAAATTGCCTTTATAATTAAGCAAGAAATCTATAAGGTTTTTGGTTTTGATGTGCCAATTCTAGTCATTTCAAAATCGGATTTGGAAGCGTGTTTTAACAATTGTAAATTTCTAAAAGAGCAAGAAGTTGATGCCAAAAAGTTATATGTAGCCTTTGTTTC
>CALPNL020000060.1 GCA_943324925.2 Chitinophaga pinensis
AACTCTTGACATTATGCTTATCTTTTATCGTTATTCAAAATCAGGGTGCAAAGAAACAAAAAATAAACCTATTATACAAAATTATTAAAGTACATTTTTTAAAATTTCTTTCTGAAGCATTTCAAAAGCCTTATTTACAGCCCTATCTATCACTTTTACACGCGGTTGACCAAAGTTAAATTCTTCAACAATTAGGTCATTTGGAGTCGCAATTGCTATAAAAACGGTCCCAATTTCTGAATTTCCATCTCCTTTTGAAGGTCCAGCATTACCCGTAGTGGCAATAGCATAATCGGTATTCATCATCTTTTTGGCAGCCAAAGCCATTTCTTTTGCTACTTCAAAACTCACCACAGAATGCTCTTTTATTAATTCTGAAGAAATTCCAAGCACCGAAATTTTTGTTTCTGTCGCATAACTCACCACACTTCCCTTAAAATAATTCGACGCTCCAGGAACCGATGTTATCACTTGGGAAATTTTTCCTCCGGTACAACTTTCTGCAGTTGCCAAGGTGGCGTTTTTACTCGTTAACAATCGCCCAAGCATCACTTCAATTGTTTCCTCTTCTTCGTAACCAACAATAATATCTCCTATTAATTGAGTTAAAGAAAGTACATTTTCATTGATTTTTTGTTCCAATAATTCTTTGTCAATTCCTCTTGCCGAAAGTCGCAATCTCACCCTTCCAGGACTTGGCAAATAAGCCAATTTAATAAATTCCGGTAAATTATTTTCCCAATCTTCAATTCGTTCTGCAACCAAACTCTCCCCTTGCCCGTAAGTCAGAATTGTTTTATGTATAATATAGGGACGCTTGTATTCTTGTACTATTTTTGGAATAATCCCATTTTCAACTATATATTTCATTTCATAAGGAACTCCTGGCAACGAAATATAAACAGTATTTTCTTTTTTCATCCACATCCCAGGAGCTGTCCCCACGGCATTATGTAGCACAATACATTTTGAAGGAACCAATGCCTGGTCTTTATTCATTTGCGAAGCAGGACGATTCATCGCCTTTTCAATCAATTCAATAACATGTTTTTCAACTTCTTCGTTTCTAACCAACTGATCTTCAAAATACTCACAAAAGGTATGTTTGGTAATATCGTCTTTCGTTGGTCCGAGGCCTCCGGTGATTAAAACCAAATCGACTTGGTTTTGTAGTTTGGCAAACGTCTCTAAAATGTGATTTTTATTATCACTAATAGAGATCATTTCATGAATATCAACCCCAATTTTATCCAATGATTTTGCAATAAAACCTGAATTGGTGTCTACAATTTGACCAATTAATATCTCGTCTCCAATGGTGATTATTGCTGCTTTCATAAATGAAATTGATAAATAGTATGTTTAAATTTTGGCGTTTTTTAAGTTGAAATCCTTTTTGATTTCCTTAATGGCTTTTTCAATTCGCTCAGAAGCACTTCTATAAAGTTCAATAACTTCCTTCTTTTTTCCCAATGATTTCGCCCAAAGTTCTATTAATATTACTTCATCTAAAGCAATATTCAAACTCAATAAATCCAATGATGGTTTTATTTTATGAGCGTAATCAAAACATTTTTGATGGTTTTTTTCTTCAATGGCTACCTTAATATGATCCAAATCAATTGGAGTGTCAAAAACGAATACTTTCACTATTTGGTGAACAAAATCAGGATCATTATCTGAAATCGCGTATACTTTTGCTAAATTGTAATGTAGTGCCATTATTTTACTTGAATTCGAAACAATTTATTTCCTTCTAAAAACCCTTCTAAAACATCATCCGGACGAACAACGGCAACGCCTTCCGGTGTACCAGTGAAAATGATATCACCAATTTTAAGGGTGAAAAATTGGGAAACATACGCAATCAATTCGTCTATTTTCCACAACATAAAACTCGTATTCCCTTTTTGAACCGTAACTCCGTTATTCGTAAGTTCAAAATTAATATTATCTAACGATTTAAAGTCATTTTTAGAGACAAAATCTCCTATCACCGCCGAGCCATCAAATGCCTTCGCTTTTTCCCAAGAAAGTCCTTTATCTTTTAGTTTTTGCTGCAAATCTCTCGCGGTGAAATCAATTCCAACACTAATTTCATCATAATATTTGTGCGCAAATTTAGGTTCAATATATTTCCCAACCTTGTTAATCTTAACAATAACCTCTAATTCATGGTGAATATCTTCCGAAAATTCCGGTATCACAAACGGATGTTGCTTCAACAAAATCGCCGAATCTGGCTTCATAAAAACTACGGGTTCATCAGGCCGTTCATTCTGTAATTCTTCAATGTGCTTGGTATAATTCCTACCGATACAAATTATTTTCATTTTTATTGAGCTTTTTACTGCGTCAGTCACTGCGTTCGTGTCCCGATATTCGTTTTAATCCTCGCATAAAAGCGAGGGATTTCCACTGCTTCCGGAGCATCGGGACGGGACTAGGATATTTTGTTTAAATCAACTAATCGTTCTTATTTTGTATTCAATTTTCTTAACTTAATAGCTGTCAGAATTTTCTTGGTATACAATGGAAAATCAGCGTTTTGAATCCAACTGTAATAACCTGGCTCAGCTTCCAAAACAGCATTTACTTTTACCCCTTTGTGTTTTCCAAAATTAAAAACCTCATCGCCATCTTCATCAAAAGCAATCATTCCTGCAAAATCAGCGTTCTTTTTTCTAGTGGTAAATTCTGATAAAGCTTTCATGTCGTTTTCCAAATCGGAATAACGATCCAATTGGGCTTTTAATATCTCGTAAGTCGCCATGGTATCGGCTTCAGCTGAATGAGCATTCACCAAATCTTCACCACAATAAAATTTCAATGCCGCACTCAACGTTCGTTCTTCCTTTTTATGAAAAACCGTTTGAACATCAACAGAAACTCGTCCTTTCATGTCAAAATCAACTCCTGCTCGCAACAATTCTTCCGCCAATAAAGGAATATCAAATCGATCTGAATTGTAACCCGCTAAATCACTGTCTTTAATCATATTGTAAATGACTGGAGCCAGTTTTTTAAAGGTAGGTTCGTTGGCCACTTTTTCATTAGATATCCCATGAACAGCTGTCGATTCCGGCGGAATTGGAACCGTAGGATTAACTAACCACGTTTTACTTTCCTTATTCCCATTTGGAAAAACCTTAAAAATCGCAATTTCTACAATTCTATCTTTAGCCACATCTATACCGGTAGTTTCAAGATCAAAAAAGCAAATCGGTCGGGTTAATTTTAATTCCATGGTTTATTATTTTAAAAAACAAATATACTTTTATAATACAATATAAAAAATAAAAAACCCAACTGAATGAACAGCTGGGTTTCAAAAATATAATTTAATTTAAGAAGAATTAAAATTCTCTATTGATGTCAAATGCTTCCAGATAATCGGCTACGCGTTTCACAAAACTTCCACCAAGCGCTCCGTCCACCACGCGGTGATCGTAACTGTGTGACAAAAACATTTTATTGCGAATTCCGATGAAATCTCCTTCTGGAGTTTCAATAACTGCTGGCACTTTACGAATAGCGCCCAATGCCAAAATACCCACTTGCGGTTGATTGATAATTGGGGTTCCAAAAACACTTCCGAAGGTTCCTACATTGGTTACCGTATAAGTTCCTCCTTGCGTATCGTCGGGTTTCAGCTTTCCTTCTTTCGCTCGGTTTCCTAAATCGTTAACCGCTTTGGCCATTCCAACTAAATTCAACTGGTCGGCATTTTTTATTACCGGAACAATCAAATTGCCGTTTGGTAACGCCGCAGCCATTCCCAAATTGATGTTTTTCTTTTTGATAATATATTCGCCATCAACAGAAATATTCATTCCTGGAAAATCTTTTAACGCTTTGGCAACTGCTTCCATAAAAATTGGAGTAAAAGTCAGCTTCTCACCTTCTCTCTTTTCAAAAGCATTTTTATTTTTCTCACGCCATTTCCAAATATTGGTTACATCCACTTCAATAAAGGACTGCACATGAGCAGAAGTATTGATTGAAGCCATCATGTATCCTGAAATCAGCTTGCGCATTCTATCCATTTCCACAATTTCATCTCCTCCATTAACAGAAACTGGAGCTGCTTTAGTTTGTTGGTTGCTCGTTGTTGAAATGGAAACTGGAGCAGCAACATTAGAATTACGATTCTCAACGAATTTTAAAATATCTTCTTTAGTCACTCGACCCTCTTTTCCTGAACCATTTATAGCTTCTAATTCTGCTAATGAAATACCCTCTTGCTTGGCAATATTTTTAACTAAGGGGGAAAAGAATTTATCGGAACTTGAAAAATTAGCCGTTTCAGAAACCACAGCAACAGCTTTTTCAATTATTTCTTCAACAGCAACAATGCTTTCAGGAGCAACTTCTGGAATTACGATAACTGGAGCAGCACCATGAGCTTCGGTTTCAATAATCGCAATTGTTTGTCCTACTTTAACAATGTCGTTTACATTAAACAGTATTTCAGATAAAACACCAGAAATTTCAGAAGGAATTTCACTATCCACTTTGTCGGTAGCAATTTCTAAAACCGCTTCATCGATTTCTATTTTATCTCCAACTTTCTTTAACCAATTGGTAATCGTCGCTTCTGCAACGCTTTCTCCCATTTTTGGTAATTTCAATTCAAACTTTGCCATATTCTTAAACTAAAGTTGTTTTTGTGTATTCGTTTTGCAAAATTACTAATTAATATGAATAATTACTGCACAATATGAAATATTAGTCAATTTTTACAATTATTCCTTTGTCGTTGCTATTGTTACTTCCAATCATAAATAACGTGTTCTTAGGAATAATCTTAAAGGTAAAACCTTGATTTTTATGAGTTTCTAAAAAGGAAATAATCGCTTTTAATGAAAATGAAGCATTATCCAATAAAATCTCTGTTGGCTTTAAACTTATATTTCTATGCGAAAATAAGGCATTTGAATCTAATTTAGTTTCCCAAATTAATTTTTTATTCAATTGTTTTTCCAGTTTATTCTTCAAATTTTCATCCTCCGAAATCAAAATGTAATTCTCCACTTCGATTGGATTTACTTTTCCTTGATTTTTTTTTATTAATGCAAAAAACAACGCTCCTGTTTTCATGAAATAATCAAAAATAGCTGAACTCTTATAGTGTTTATTATAAAAAAACTGCATCGCCTCTCGAAATCGCTTCATGTATAAACCATCTTTAACAGTACTTTCCCCTTTATAATGTATAACGGAAGTTTCATGAAAGTAATAATTCGATTTTCCGCGTTTCAAGGCCATGTATGACAAATCAATATCGTCAGAATACATAAAGCAATTTTCATCAAAACCACCAATTTCATTATACAAATCGCGCTTCATTATCATAAATGCACCAACTAGAATCTCCACTTTACCCGTTTCGTTTTCAGATAAATGTTGCACATAATATCGATTGAAAAGTTTCCAATTTGGAAATAATTTATAAAGTCCAAAAATTTTGGTTAATGCTACAAATGGTGTTGGAATACCTCGTTTACTTTCTGGTAAAAAATTTCCAGAACCGTCTATCAATTTACATCCTACAATTCCAAGGTTTTCTTGCTTTTCAGCAAATGTGAGAATCTTTTCGAAAGTATCTTCTGCAACAACAGTATCTGGATTCAAAATACAAATGTACTTGCCATTGGCCTGAGCCACTCCAATATTATTGCCTTTTGGAAATCCTAAATTAGAATTATTTTTAATGAGCTTGACTCCTAGAAAACGAGACCTAATCATTTCGCAACTGTCATCAGATGAATGATTATCAACTACAATAATTTCGCTATCAATATTGGTAAGTGCTTCTTGAACACTAGCAACACATTGCTCCAAAAAGTAGCGAACATTATAATTAAGGATGATTACTGATAATTGCATTTTTCAAAGATATATTTTAAGTTGTAAAGTTGCAAAGTTTCAAAGCAACAAGTTTCAATACAATAGCTTACTTTTGCAAAAAAATTACACTTGTGAATTATTTATCTGTTGAAAATATCTCTAAATCATTTGGAGAAAAAACACTTTTTGAAAACATTTCTTTTGGTATCAATAAAGATCAAAAAATTGCATTTATAGCCAAAAATGGTTCCGGGAAAACTACCATTATGAATATCATAAATGGTTTTGACGAACCGGATACTGGGCAAGTGGTATTAAGAAAGAGCATTAGAATGGCTTTTTTATCTCAGGATAATAAATTACAGGAAGAACTGACCATTGAAGAGAGCATTTTCGCCTCTGATAACGAAAGCTTAAAGGTGATTGAAGCCTATGAAAAAGCACTCGAAAATCCTAATGACCAAGACGCTTATCAAAAGGCATTTGACGCAATGGATCAACACAATGCTTGGGATTTTGAGACTCAATACAAGCAAATATTATTCAAATTGAAGTTGGAAGATTTTAAATTAAAAGTTAAAAATCTTTCTGGTGGACAGAAAAAAAGATTGTCATTAGCAATTATATTAATCAATCGCCCTGACTTATTAATACTTGATGAACCTACCAATCACTTAGATTTAGAAATGATTGAATGGTTAGAAAGTTATTTTGCCAAAGAAAATATAACATTGTTTATGGTAACGCACGACCGTTTCTTTTTGGAGCGTGTTTGCAATGAGATTATAGAATTAGATAACGGGAAAATTTACCAATACAAAGGAAATTATTCTTACTATTTAGAGAAAAAAGAAGAGCGAATTGCTTCTGAAAATTCGAGTATTGATAAAGCACAAAACTTATTTGTAAAAGAATTAGAATGGATGCGTCGCCAACCAAAAGCGAGAACTACAAAATCGAAATCTCGTCAGGATGATTTTTACGTGATAAAAGAGAAAGCGCAAAGTAGACGCAAGGAAAATGTAGTGGAATTGGAGATTAATATGGAACGCATGGGGAGCAAGATTATCGAACTTCACAAAATTTCAAAGAAATTTAAAGACCACGTCATTTTAGATAATTTTGATTTTGATTTTCAACGTGGGGAACGCATTGGAATTATTGGTAAAAACGGAACAGGAAAATCTACTTTTTTAAATTTACTTACCGGCACATTACCACTTGACAGTGGAAAAGTAGTGGTAGGAGAAACGATAAAAATTGGGTATTACACTCAAAGCGGTATCAATCCAAAACCGGCGCAACGTGTAATTGATGTGATTAAGGAATATGGTGAATACATCCCTTTAACCAAAGGGAAAATTATTTCGGCATCACAGTTATTAGAACGGTTTTTATTCGATAGCAAAAAGCAGTACGATTACGTTGAAAAATTGAGTGGTGGCGAGTTAAAACGTTTGTATTTATGTACTGTTTTAATTCAGAATCCGAATTTTTTAATTCTTGATGAGCCAACAAACGATTTAGACATTGTAACGCTGAATGTTTTAGAGAGTTTCCTTTTGGATTTCCCTGGATGTTTGCTTGTGGTGTCACACGATCGTTACTTTATGGATAAAATTGTAGATCATTTATTTGTTTTTAGAGGTCAAGGGGAGATTGAAAATTTCCCTGGGAATTACTCCGATTTTAGAGCTTATGAAGATAGTGTTGACGTTGCCCAAAAAGAGGACAATAAAACAGAGAAGAAAGATTGGAAACAAAACAATCCAACAGGAAATTTAACTTTCAATGAGCAAAAAGAATTTCAGAAAATTGAGAGAGATATCAAGGATTTAGAAATTGAAAAAGCTAAAATCGAGCAATTATTTTCAGACGGAAAAATAGAAGCTGATGCTATTGAGAAAAAGGCCAACGAATTGAAAAATATCATCAATAAAATAGAATCAAAAGAAGAACGGTGGTTCGAACTTTCAAGTAAAATGGAAGGGTAATTTTTTACTATTTCATAAAGATTAACAAAGAGAAAACACTAAATTTTTCAAAGCTTTCTTTTTATTTCTTTGTGTAATTTTGTGCCAAACTTAGTGAAATTTAGTGATACAACTTATAACATCATATCTGAAATTTCTTTGGAACTCCAAAAACGAACATGGGGTTCATTCTCCATTTGTTTTTTTATTGGTTACCAAATGTTTTTATGACAAAACAACCTTTAAACCTTATTTTCCTCAATTGGAAACCAAAACTAAAAAAGCGAGATTATTAAACCGATTATTTCATTATTTCCAATTTCAAGATGGGATTTACCTATCAGAAAACAAAAAAACAACCCCTTCAAAAGTTGATTTTATTTATATTGATTCCTACTACTTAAAGTCAAATAGTATGGAATTAAATTCAATTATTGCTTTAGCAAATAATGAAACTTGTTTAATTTTCGTGGATCCACATTATTCCAAAGCAATTGAAATACAATGGAAATCAGTGGTTGCAAACTCTAATTTTAACGTTACAATTGATACCTATTCATTTGGTTTCGCTTTTATTAGAAAGGAACAAGTAAAGGAACATTTTACCATTCGAGTATAAATCAAAACGTTAAAAAAAGACAAGTAATTAGGAATTCGATAATTCCTTTTTGTACTTTTAATGCCTAAAATAAAATAAAGAAAACTAACACCAATTGAATTCCAAATAAAAATGGCAAAACCACTAATTCAAATCACCAATATAAAAAGAGATTTCGTTCTAGGAAACGAAATTGTTTACGTTCTAAAAGGAATTGATTTAGAAATAAATAAGGGAGAATATGTAGCATTAATGGGTCCTTCAGGTTCAGGAAAATCTACATTAATGAATCTTTTAGGTTGTTTGGACACTCCTACCTCTGGAAGTTACATATTAAACGGAAAAGATGTTAGTAAAATGCACGATGATGAACTAGCAGAAATTCGTAATAAGGAAATTGGTTTTGTATTTCAAACTTTCAATCTGTTACCTCGAACAACCGCTTTAGACAATGTTGCTTTACCAATGGTCTATGCTGGATACTCCAAAGCAGATAGAATGATTCGAGCAGAAGAAGTACTAAAGCAAGTGGGATTATCTGATAGAATGGACCACCAACCCAACCAACTTTCTGGTGGACAACGCCAACGTGTTGCAGTTGCCAGAGCATTGGTAAACAAACCTTCGATTATTCTAGCCGATGAGCCTACAGGGAATTTAGATAGTAAAACATCGGAAGAAATCATGAAATTATTTGGTGACATTCATAAATTAGGAAATACGGTAATTATCGTAACTCACGAGGAAGAGGTTGCGGCTTATGCACACCGAGTGATTCGTTTACGTGACGGTCTAATTGAAAGCGATACCTTTAATAAAAAATAAATCGGTATATGAAAATTTATACAAAAACAGGAGATACTGGAACCACGGCGCTTTTTGGAGGAACAAGAGTTCCAAAAGACCATATTAGAATAGAAAGCTACGGAACTGTTGACGAATTAAATTCACATATTGGCTTACTTCGCGATCAAGAAATGGATTCTCATTACCAAGAAGTTTTAATTGAAGTTCAAGATCGTTTATTCACCGTTGGAGCAATATTAGCAACACCTCCTGAAAAAGCAATAAAAAAAAATGGGGAGCTCCGATTGAAAAATTTAGGAATCGTTGAAAGTGATATTGAATTCCTAGAAAATGAAATTGACACCATGGAAGAATTACTTCCGCCAATGACTCACTTTATATTACCAGGCGGACATACAACTGTGTCATACTGTCATATTGCACGATGTGTTTGCCGTCGTGCCGAACGATTAGCAGTGCATTTAGACCACAATGAACCGGTAGATGAAAACGCAATAAAGTACTTGAACCGCCTTTCTGACTACCTTTTTGTGTTGGCACGGAAGTTGAGTTACGACCTAAAATCTGCCGAAGTTAAATGGATTCCAAGAAAGTAATTTTTATAATTTTTTTTAATTTAACTTATTGGAAATCAAATAATTAAAGGTTTTATTTAAGTAGCATTTATCACGTTCTTAACTATTTTGTAAAATAAATGGAATTTTACTTGACTTTTTAAGTAAAAAAATTATTTTTGCATAAACTAAAAATAAGTAAAAATGTATTGGACATTAGAATTAGCATCTT
>CALPNL020000061.1 GCA_943324925.2 Chitinophaga pinensis
CAGCAATAGCATGAGCCTTTTTACAGGCTGCATAAGCATCTTCAAATGCCATTACCCCTTTTCTATTTTGTTCTGGTTTTCTAGATTCTAAATAATCCAAATCGGCTAAAATTTTATTTTCATCTACTTTAGGATCAAATACGGCAATGTTCGCTTCTTCTTTCAATAAGTAATCGGCTACATGAATCGCTGCTGATTCTCTGGTATCGTTGGTGTCTTTTTTAAATGCCCAACCCAAGAAAGCAATTTTTTTACCTGAAATGGTATTGTAAAGTGTGGTAATAATATTTTTAGCAAATCGATCCTTTTGGTGATCGTTCATGATAATCACTTGTTCCCAATAGTCGGCTACTTCGTTTAAACCAAATGATTTAGCGATGTACACCAAATTTAAAATGTCTTTTTGAAAACAAGAACCTCCAAAACCAACGGACGCTTTTAAGAATTTAGGGCCAATTCTACTGTCCATTCCAATGGCTTTCGCTACCTCATTGATGTCGGCACCCGTTTTTTCGCACAATTCCGACATCGCATTGATGGATGAAATACGTTGCGCTAAAAAGGCATTGGCGGTAAGCTTAGACAATTCCGATGACCACAAATTAGTGGTTAATATTTGTTGACTAGGCACCCATTTGGAATAAATAGCTACTAATTTTTGAATCGCTATTTGACCTTCCTCTGAAGGATCACCCCCTATTAAAACCCGATCCGGATTCAATAAATCGGATACTGCGGTTCCTTCGGCTAAAAATTCAGGGTTGGATAAAATTTGAAATTTAACTCCGTTACCCGTATTGTCTAAAATACTTTTAACCGCTTCGGCAGTTCGTACTGGTAGCGTTGATTTTTCGACCACAATTTTATCTGTTTTTGCCACTTTGGCTATTTGCCTTGCGCAAAGTTCTATGTATTTTAAGTCGGAAGCCATTCCCTTTCCTGCACCATAGGTTTTTGTAGGCGTATTCACGGAGATGAAGATCATTTCAGCTTCGGCAATGGCTGCGTCTACTTCGGTAGAAAAAAACAAATTCCTATTTCTAGCTTCCGCAACTATAGCGCTCAATCCTGGTTCATAAATGGGAATATTCTCCACATTAGGATCGTTCCAAGCGGCAATTCTATCGGCATTAAGATCTACAACAGTCACTTTTATATGTGGGCATTTTTGTGCAATTATAGCCATCGTTGGACCTCCAACGTAACCTGCACCGATGCAACAAATTTTAGTAATTTCCATTTATTTTAGTATCAATATTAATTGTTCTTAAATGTACTCTCAAAGGGTATTCTCTGTAAAATACTTCTTCCCAGAGTCACCTCATCGGCATATTCCAATTCGTCCCCTACTGATATCCCTCTGGCAATGGTAGAGGTCACAATATTACTGTCTTTTATTTGTTTGTAGATATAGAAATTGGTCGTATCGCCTTCCATGGTGGAGCTTAACGCAAATACTATTTCTTCTACTTTTCCTGAATTTACTTTTTCTACCAACGAATTAATCTTGAGCTGGCTTGGGCCAATTCCATCCATGGGTGATATTTTCCCTCCTAGAACGTGATAAATACCTCTATATTGCCCCGTATTTTCAATGGCCATCACGTCCCGAACATCTTCAACCACACATATGAGTTGGTGGTTTCTTTTGGCATTGGAACAAATCTCGCAAAGGGCCACATCCGAAATCGTGTGACAGCTTTCACAATAGTTAATTTCCTCCCTAAAAGTGGTCAACGCCTTAGTTAAAAAAACCGTTTGTTCTTTCGGTTGTTTTAACAAATGAAGCACTAATCGCAAGGCCGTTCGTTTACCAATACCTGGCAACTGAGCCATTTCGTTTACAGCAGCCTCTAAGAGTTTAGACGAAAATTCCATGGTTCAAATGTAGTAAAATAGTAAAATGAGTTGGGATTTATTTTAATTATCCAATTGTTCGAAGTGTGAATTCATACTCACAAATTCAGGGACCAATTCTTTCATTTTTGCGACCAATTCAATTTTGTTATTCTTCGTTGCATTCGCAATTAATTCTTCCACTTGGGTAAATAATAAATCGTAGTCGGTACAGGATTCTTTAGCGATCATGATTTTATTATTGTGTGTAGGAAGCGTTTTGGAATTGTCATTCAAGAGTTCTTCATACAGTTTTTCACCAGGACGCAATCCAATGGTTTGGATTTTAATATCTACTTCTGGAACGAAACCTGCTAAACGGATCATCTTTCTAGCCAGGTCAATAATTTTAACCGGCGCTCCCATATCAAATATAAATATCTCTCCTCCATTACCCATAGCTCCCGCTTCTAGCACCAGTTGACATGCTTCCGGGATGGTCATAAAATACCGAATTACTTCCGGATGGGTAATGGTTACAGGACCTCCTTTTTGAATTTGCTCGGTGAATAAGGGAACTACCGATCCGTTGGATCCCAATACATTTCCAAAACGGGTAGTGATAAATTTAATATCGTTATTGTCTTTTTTCGCTTTCAAACTCAACCCCTGAATGTATCTCTCGGCAATTCTCTTACTAGCTCCCATCACATTACTCGGATTTACCGCTTTATCGGTAGAAATAAATACAAAATTTTTCACTCCGTATGCTATCGATAAATCGGCAACATTCATGGTCCCAATTACATTGGCAAAAATAGCCTGAGCTGGATTTTCTTCCATCATTGGTACATGCTTGTAGGCAGCGGCATGATAGACTACTTCTGGTTTAAAATTGATGAAAACCTCTTGTAGAGTAGTTCTGTTTCGAACGTCCCCAATTACCGTTCTGATAACGGTTTCTGAATTTAATTTTTTCAATTCCGCACTTAGGTAATGCAATGGCGTTTCGGCTTGGTCTAAAATTATAATTTTACTTGGTTTAAAACCAATAATTTGTCGGGCCAACTCACTCCCTATTGATCCAGCCGCTCCGGTAATTAAAACGGTATTGTTTAAAATTTGATTGGATATTGGTTCTTGGTCCAATGAAATGGTGCTTCTGTCCAATAAATCTTCAATTTTAAACTCAATTACCTTTTTAGAAATGGCTTCTTGGTTTTCCCAATCGGTGATCGTTCCGGAATTGTATACTTTTATATTCGCCTCCAAACAATCTTCTACAATATTTATTTTTTCAAGATTAGAAAGGCTATTGTCGGATAAAATTAATACTTGCGCATTCATCGATCGCAATAATACAGAAACCTTTTTTCTAGAATTCAAAATTGGAATATTCAAAATTCTTTTAGAGGCATCCGCATTTTTTTTATCTATAAAACCAATTATTTGAAATCTTTTTGTTTTCTCCGATTGTAACGCGGTAACCACCGAGATTGCATTGGCATCGGCACCAAAAACTACGGCTCTCAGCGCCACTTGATTATTTCCAAATCCGTTGAGATTTTCAAAAATAATTTTTATGAAAATTCTAAATAAAAATAAAACCGAAAAGGTAATGACGAAATTGATAAATAAAGAAGGGAATAGGTAGATGTAATTACCAAAAATAAAAAAAGAGCTGATGTTGATTACTATCAAGGTCAGTAAAGTAGAAAGGGTGGAATACAGTAACTTTATCCCATCTATAAACGTGGAATGCCTAATAATTCCAGAGTAAGTTCTAAATATAAAAAAGAAAAGGATATAAACCAATACCACTATTCCATATCGGGTGGGAACGTTTAGCGTATCATAAAACTGAGCCCCTAAACTCTTGACAATGAAATAGGAAATTTGACAAGTAAAAATAGTTAATAATACATCCATGAAAAAAACCATCCACCTAGGCAAATAATCCATAGACAAAAGGGATCTTTTTAATTTGCTTTTTATGTAATTAACTGTTCTATTCACAATTATAAACTATTCGTAATTATATTATCAAAACGAAGCAAAAATAGTAAAACAAAACGAATTCTCAATAAATAATTTAACAATTATATCAATTGAGTTAACGTTGGATTAAAGAAAGTTTTAGAGGGAATGGGTGATTTCTCGTGACTGTTTTGGAGCAGGGGTTCCCAATGAAACAGGTACATTGGACAATTAAATCAGAAGAGTGTTTCCCAAATTATAACTAAATCCCCTATAATGGAATGGGAATAATAATATTCTAAATTCATTTTTACTTTATCTGGAAACAAGATGGTATCGTTATAAACCAAGGGGTTATCTTGTTTTTCCAACAGCTGTTCTTCGTTAGCATATTTAATACTTGCTAAACTGGTTACTCCTGGTTTTAATTCTAGGATTTTTCTGTCCTCCCCTTGCAGCAGGTCGTAATACCCAGATATATCAGGTCGTGGACCTACAAAACTCATGTTTCCTAGGAGGATATTCCACAATTGTGGCAGCTCATCCAATTTAGAATTTCGCAGTATCGCGCCGATTTTAGAAATGGGTTTTTCTTTTGCGCGCCCGAAAGTTCGGATTTTGTATATGGTAAAGGGAATGCCGAATTGACCAATTCTTTTTTGGGTAAAGATCCCGTTTTGTTGGGTATCCATGGCGGCGATAAGGACTAGCACTACTAAAAGGGGGAAAGTAAGTAGTAGCCCGAGGGTTGCAAAAAAAAGATCAAAAAGACGTTTAGACATCAGAAAAAATAATTTGAAAATTTAAAAATTTGACCCGAGGCGCAGCCGAAAACGGAGCGAAGCTAAAATTAGTTAATTAAAAGTGGATTTGGTGATTCGGTTATTTGATTAATAGAGTTTACTAATCGGTATTTAATTAACGATTAAACAATTTAACTTTTTCAACTTATAACCTAAAACATACAACCTTCTCAACCTACAACCTAGAACTTCCTCAACCTCAACTTTTGTATCTTTTCTTTACTTTTTTCCCTTGATGGTAAAAAGTAACAAAAAAGATCAAGCCTGCACAACCTTATCTTGAAAACTACCTCGGCAATCTCTCCGCGACCGAAGTCGCGCGTCGTGCCTCCTTGCTATGATGGTCACTGCCGTTCTTTTCTTCGTTGTTTTCTATCGTTAATGCAGTGAGGGCGAATGGAGAAGTGGTCAACGATAAAGTTATTCGTTTTTCGTTGTTCGTTTTTTGCTTCTTCGATAAACGGTCAACGAATAGCGGTCAACTTTTTCAACCTACAACTTATAACCTATCACTTATAACCTTCTCAACTTACAACCTATAACTTATAACAACTTCCTCAACGATCAACGAATACTTCTCCAATCACCGCAGCGATTCGTTCGCGATCTTCCACTGTTAAGTTAGAACCCGAGGGAAGGCAAAGGCCGGTTTCGAATAGGGTTTCGGCTACGTTGCTGCCGTAATAGGGATAGGTTGAAAATATAGGTTGCAAATGCATGGGTTTCCACAAAGGGCGAGATTCTATATTCTCCGCTTCCAAGGCCAAGCGAAGGGTTTCGCGAGTGATGCCATTGGTTTTTGAAGGGTCGATTAGTATCGTGGAGAGCCAATAATTGGAAAAATAATCGGTGTTGGGAGCACAAAAAACGGTGACACCGGGTACGTCTTTGAATAGGTCTACATAAAAATCATGCATGGTTCGTCTCAGGGCGACGTGCTGGTCCAATACTTCCATTTGGCCACGGCCTATGCCTGCACAAATGTTGCTCATACGGTAATTGTAACCAATTTCACTGTGTTGGTAATGGGGGGCAGCGTCTCTAGCTTGGGTAGCGTAGAAAATGGCTTTTTCTTTTTGGGCCGCGGTTTTGGTAACGATGGCTCCACCACCCGAGGTGGTAATGATTTTATTTCCATTGAATGACAATATGCCAATGTCTCCAAAGGTACCGCATTTTTGACCTTTATAACTACTTCCCAAGGCCTCGGCACTGTCTTCTAATATAGGAATTTGATATTTATCTGCTATAGCTCTAACAACCTCTATTTGATATGGCATGCCATACAAATGCACGGCGATAACCGCCTTGGGCTTTTTTCCTTTTTCTATACTCTCTTGGATGGCTTGCTCCAAAGCGATCGGGCAGAGATTCCACGTTTGTTCCTCGCTATCTATAAAAACCGGAGTAGCGCCTTGATAAAGTATTGGATTGACTGAAGCGTTATGAGTATGAGTTTGTACTAAAACAGTATCGCCATTGGTTACACCTAATAAAATTAAACCCAGATGTATCGCTGCGGTACCTGAACTTAGAGCACCAACAAAAACAGACTCTTGTAAATAGCTTTCAAAATCCAACTCCAATCCCTCTACATTAGGCCCTAGCGGCGCAACCCAATTGGTCTCAAAAGCCGCTTGAACATATTTTTGTTCGGAGCCACTGAGGTGGGGTGGGGAAAGCCAGATTTTTTTGGTGTTCAAAATAGTTAAATTAAATAAATTGAATTAATGTTTAACTCCGTCACTTTTTAAAACACTGGTAAATGTAAGTATCATTATTTTTAAGTCAAACCAATACGATTTTCGTATTAAGTATTCTTTTTCAAATTTTACTTTTTCTTCTAGGGAAATTTCATCTCTACCATTTATCTGTGCCCAACCGGTAATGCCTGGTTTTAGTTTATCAACTCCTGCTTTTATGCGAAGTTCCATTAAATCGTCTTGATTGTATAATGCGGGTCTTGGTCCTACGAAAACCATTTCTCCATTAATAATATTTATAAGATTAGGTAATTCATCTAAACTAAGTTTACGCAATAACTTTCCAATTTTTAATACATATTGTTCAGGATTTTGTAATAAATGGGTAGCTACATTAGGCGTATTTTTTTTCATACTTCTAAACTTGTAGATCTTGAAAAAAGTATAATGGACACCTACCCGCTTTTGCTTAAAAAATATTGGAAAGCCATCTTCAAATAGAATTAAAATACTTACTATTATAAAAACGGGAGTTAGCAACAATAATAGTAGTATTGCGAAAAATCTATTCATTTTTACTTTTTATTCTATATAACATATTTTTTTCAAGTTTATCAAATAAAATTTTCATTGAAAAATTATCCTGATAATATTGATAAGACTTCATCTGCATTTCATTTATTTGATTTTGAGACAAATTTTTAAAAAAAATCGCTTTCTCTGATAGTAATTTTGAATTTCCAGCATTTACAGCTAAACCACATCCACTTTCATTTATAATTGCATGACCTTCTCCATTTAATGAACCTAAAATGATTTTAGAAGATGCCATATAAGCTTGAATTTTAGCAGGTACAGTCATAGAAAAAACTGGCTCATCTTTTAATGAAACTAGCATTACATCAGCTTTTTTAAAAAGTAATGGCATGATTTCAATGGGATATCTACCTAAAAGAAAAACATTTTTAAGTTTTCTTGATCTTATCTGTCCTTTAATCCAATCTAATTTGCGTCCTTCTCCTACAATTATCCAATTAATATTATGAATCAATGTTAATTCAGCTGCTTTAATTATTGTTTCAAAATCTTGAGATTCCCCAATATTTCCTGCAAACATTATATTAAATCCATGAGGTAAATTTGGTATCGGTATGGTATTAACTTTATCTATATTTATAAAAATATCTTCAGCCCAATTTGGCAAATAAACAATTTCTTTATTTTTATCAATGAGTTTTTCTTTTATTGATTTTTCAAAATATTTTGAACTAATCAATATAACATCGGATTGATTATAAATTTTTTTTACAATATTTTCAATCAATCCAATAATTGTTGGGTTTTTAAAATTACTCGCAGCTAATACGCTATCTGGCCACAAATCAAGCACCCATAAATACAACGGAATATTAAATTTTTTCTTTAACCAAATACCAGGAAAAGCCATTGTGACTGGTGACAATTGCTGAACAAATATTAAATCATATTTTCCTTTAATTCTAAACAAACATGTGAAATATGAAAAAAAAACAAATGATAAATAATTTAATATTAAATGTATACTTTTCCCGTTTTTCCTAGGATAAATTGGAGTTCTGATAATTTTAGCTCCTTGAATAATTTCAGAACTTTTCTTTAAAAAACCATATCCATAATAAAACTGACCTTCAGGATAATTTGGTTTTCCAGTAAGCACAGTAACTTCGTGACCTCTTTTTACAAAATCAAAAACAATATCGTTGCCTTTGAAGGTTTCTGGATAAAAATACTGTGAAACGAATAATATTTTCATTTAATTATAATTCACTCCAAACCGTTCTTTTGATATAATCGGTATAGCTTAAAATGATTCGCACCATTTTTTCTGAAACATTTGGCATAGAATAATCGGCTACAGGTCTAAAATTTCTTTCAGCACCTCTTCTCTGAGATTGTAATTGAACTAAACCTTGCATAATTCTCTCTGGATTTAATCCCACCATCATTACCGAAGCTTCTTCCATTGCCTCTGGTCTTTCATGCGCTTCACGAATATTTAAAGCTGGAAAATTTAGTGTAGAAGATTCTTCTGATATCGTCCCACTATCTGATAAAACTGCAAAAGACTTCATTTGCAACGCATTGTAATCATTAAAGCCCATCGGTTTTAAAAACTGAATCTCAGGACGCATTTCAATCCGTTTGCTATCAATCATTTTTTTAGTTCGTGGGTGTGTACTCATAATAATTGGGTAGCCATATTTTTCAGCAATTAAATTTAAACTATCCATTAGTCCTTTAAAATTTTTATCGCTATTAATATTTTCTTCTCTATGCGCAGAAACCACAAAGTATTTATTTTCTTCTAAATTTAATTTCGAAAGTATGTCCGACTTATTTATTTCGGGTAAGTAATGATGCAACACTTCGTACATTGGTGAACCCGTTTTTATAATTCTATCTGCAGGTAATCCTTCTCTAAGCAGGTATTCTCTTGCTATAGAACTGTAAGTCAAATTAATATCCGAAACATGATCTACAATTTTTCGATTGGTTTCTTCTGGAACTCTCTGGTCAAAACAGCGGTTTCCTGCTTCCATGTGAAAAATTGGAATATGGCGCTTTTTAGCAGGTATCGCACACAAACAACTATTAGTATCTCCTAAAACTAAAAAGGCATCCGGTTGTTCACTAGCTAATAGTGGATCTATTTTAATCAATATTTGACCCACGGTTTCTGTTGCTGTAACTCCTGCTGCATCCAAAAAGAAATTAGGTTTACGAATTCCTAAATCATCAAAAAATATTTGATTTAATTCATAGTCATAATTTTGACCTGTATGAACTATAATGTGTTCGATAGCCTCTGATTGATCTAATGCTGCCATAACTCTTGACAAACGAATGATCTCTGGACGGGTTCCTACCACCGTCATTACTTTTAATTTTTCTTTCATTTCAATATTAATTAATTCTTAAAAAGAATTTCAATTATACATTTTCAAAATACGTATCCGGATCTTTTGGGTCATAAAATTCATTAATCCAAAAATTGGTATACAATATTTCGTCCCCAATGTTTTTAATATTATGGGTATACCAAATGGGCATATCCACATAGGAAGGAGAATTTCCATCCAAATAGAATTCCAAAACTTCATCGGTACCAATTCGTCGTAATTGAATCAAAGCTTTTCCTTTGATTACTGCAAAACGTTCAATTTTTCGAGTGTGATAATGATTTCCTCTAGTTATTCCTGGAACGGTTGTCGAAAAAGAAACCTGTCCTCCCACTCCTAAACGAATGATTTCAACAAAAGAACCTCTATCATCTGTATGCTCTACAAAAGAAACAGGAAAATGAGTGGCTATGTCCATATAACACCGAAAGGTATTGAATAAATTCAATTCAAACATAGAATTAATTGAAGGGATAATTCCCTTTTCTTGATACTCTGATTTATATTTTTCTAATAAAAGTAATAATTCTGAAACCTTAGCCATGGCGGTGAATGGCACCGTAATTTCAGCTTGACTTTTTAAGCTTCTAATTTCAGAGAGTATTACTTCAACTAGTTCACCTACAAAAATTAATTTCAATTCCCCATCATTAGCTATAGTTGGTGTTTCGTTGTGAGCTAATTGATGGCAAAAAGTTGCAATAACCGAATTGTAA
>CALPNL020000062.1 GCA_943324925.2 Chitinophaga pinensis
ATCGTTATAGACGCTAGAAAACCTAGCGAATATGATGCGGAACATGTTGAAAATGCAATAAACTTACCATTAGATACAATTAACACCCATTTAGATTTAGTTCCAAAAAACGAAAATTTCTATTTGCATTGTGCAGGTGGTTATCGTTCAGTGATAATGGCTTCAATATTAAAATCTCGTGGATTTCATCATTTTACAAATGTAGAAAAGGGAATTAGCGGTATTCGAACTACAAATGTTCCAATGACTGTTTTTGTATGTCCTTCCACGTTGAAGTAAAAAAATTAAACAATAACAAAAAATTAAGTATTTTTAATGTAACAACATTGTAATTTTTAAATACTTTTGCAACCTAAAATCAAAACTAATTTAAAATGAAAAGAATTTTAATGCTATTAACTGTAATCACAGTTTTAATTTCGTGCAACAAAGCAGGTGATAATGAATATATTATTTCAGGTACTGTAAAAGGGATTGCTGATGGAAAAACGGTTATCCTTGAAAAACAAGATGGTATGGGACAAGTTGTTCCATTAGATACTGTAAAAGTTAAAGACGGGAAATTTACAATGACAGGTTCTGCAAAAGAACCAGAAATTATGTTACTTCAAGTTGAAACTACTCAAGGAAAAGTTCCGTTCGTGCTTGAAAATGGAGATATCAAAATAATAATTGATAAAGATAGCCTTCAAAAATCTAAATTTTCAGGAACCTACAATAATGATGTTTTTTCAAAATTTAATGACGATTTAACAAAATTCCAAAAAGAATTTCAAAAGAAGCTGACCTCATTTCAAAATGCTAATATGGCAAAAATGAACGCAGCTCAGGAAGCAAAAGACACCATTACTATCAATAAGTTGATGAAAGAATACCAAGGGATTCAAAAAGAAGGAATGGAATTTTACGTGAAATTTGCTGAAGGAAATCCAAAAGCGTTATTGTCTGCATTAATTGTAGATAGTATGTTAAACGATCCTGCTGTAGATTTAGTTAGAGTTAAAAAAATATATGCAGGTTTCAGTCCTGAATTGAAAAAATACAAACCAGGTAAATCAATTCAATCTAAACTAGATAAAATAGCTAACCCGGTTACTGTTGCTCCAACAGCAAATGTAGGAAGCGTTGCACCAGACTTTTCAGGACCAAATCCTGAAGGTAAATCTATTTCTTTAAAACAATCTTTAGGAAAAGTTACTCTAGTTGATTTTTGGGCGTCTTGGTGCAAGCCTTGTCGTGCTGAAAATCCTAATGTAGTTGCATTATATGCAAAATACCATGCGAAAGGTTTAAATATTTTAAGTGTTTCACTAGATAAAGAAGCATCTGCTTGGAAAGCTGCTATCGCAAAAGACAAACTAACATGGAACCATGTATCTAATTTAAAAGAATTTGAAGATCCAATTGCATTACAATATGGAATCAATGCAATTCCTTCTATTTTTATATTGGATGCTAAGGGAGTTATCATTGCAAAAGACCTACGTGGAGAAGAATTAAATGCTAAAATTGCTTCCCTTTTAGGATCTTAAACATACTAAATTTAAGTACTAATTAAAATCTCCCAAGTGGAGATTTTTTTTATTTAATTCAATACCAATAGGTTAAAAAAAGTATCGAAATTAAGTACTTTAATTATTTGGAAAGCTAGAAAGTGTTGTTATATTTGCAGCCGTTTGCCGAGTCAAAATAAACAAATTAATGGGGAGATACTCAAGCGGCCAACGAGGGCAGACTGTAAATCTGCTGTGTAAACTTCGCAGGTTCGAATCCTGCTCTCCCCACAAAAAAGCTCAGTTTATAAACTGGGCTTTTTTAATTTATTCCTAAGTCATTATTCTTATTTAATAAGCTTAACAATAAAAAATTTACTTTCCCAATAAGATTAATAATTTTAGCTTGCCAATTCACTTCCCTTTTTTACAATCTTTTTTATATCCAAAAAACACTTAGATATTAAATTTTCAAACCATTATTTATTCTTAAGGAAATTATTGATTGCTCTAAGTGTAAATTATAAAATTTCAATAATAATACAAGAGTTTTCAATAATTATGCAACAATAAAAACCAAGTTGAGCTACTATTTATAAGTAATTTTGTGAGTCTTCAAAATTAACTTCCGCTAATTAAATGTTGGAAAATAGTATTTACTTATTCTCAGGTTTACTAGGATTTATCTTGTTTTTGTTAATGGTATTTAAATATAAAAAGAATCATAACACTAACGCCTATTTTCTTGTACTTATATTTTTGACTAGTTCTAGATTTATTGTACATGGAATTATAACTGTTTTTCCAAACTTACAGAATCTTCAAAATCAATTTGATATAGCCGTTAATGTATTCGCTTGGCCACTCGCTTACCTGTATTTTTATAATTTAGTAAATAATCCATCCCATTTTAATAAAAGAAATTTACTTCACTTTGTAGTTCCAACGCTTTTTCTTTTCATCATTTTGTTTAATTACCATTTGACGAAACAAGTCTTTGAAAAGGTGGTATTTATTGGAATAGTATTTATAATTATTACAAGTATTTTATATGCTCTAGCTAGCTATAAGTTATTGAAAAATAATGTTTGGTCCCGAAAAAACGACAGTTTACATGTAGACCAAAAAAATAAATTATTCAAACAATGGACGCTTTTCATGTATGTATTAATTATACTAATGTTTTTACGATTCTTATTTAATTTTATACTTAACTTATTGGGGATTGACTACTGTAATAAAAATCAATTTCTTTGGTTCAGTGCTTTAATAGGTATAGGATTGTACTTTAAAATGCTTCTATCACCAGAATTAATTTATGGATTTCATGTATTTCAAAATAAAATAAAAGAATATAAAAAAAATACTATTATTTATAAAAATATATGGATTACTAAGAAGCCTATAATAAGCAATATTCAAGATTCTATTTTGAAAGAAAAAATGGAAATTAATATTGAGAACTATATAGTAGATATTGAAAATCTAGCGGTAAACTCCAATGCCTTTTTTACCGAAAAATACAACACAACTAATTTAGCTAACGAATTAAATATTCCAAAAAGCCATATATTGTACCTATTTAAATACCATTCAAAAATAAAATTTTCTGAATTCAAAAAAATAATACGCATCCAAAAAACTATAAGTCTAATAGAGGAAGGATATCTTAAAAAAAATACGATGGAATCTTTGGCTTCAGAAGTTGGATTTACCTCCTATAGTTCCTTTTTTAAAAGTTTCCTATCAATAACCGGAGTATCACCTCAAGAATATCTTAAAAAATAAGTTTTCAAAGACTATATTTTTCCAAGTTTGGCTAAGATAAATAACAATACAATTGGAATTGCCAGTAAAATTACCATTTCAAGATTGTCAATAAATAAATGAGGCTCTTTTGCCAATGTAATCAAATAACCTCCAATTGCTCCACCAAAATGAGCGGTGTGTCCTATATTGTCTCGTTTGGTCTTCATGCCATAAATAGAATAAAGTAAATAGCCAATTCCGAAAATATAAGCCGGGATTGGAATTGGTATAAAAAATAGATACAAATTCATATCTGGTTGCAATAAAATGGCTGAATACAAAACTCCGGTGACCGCTCCAGAAGCGCCAATTGCGCGATAGGAATAATCATTAGAATGAAAATACAGAGTCAATAAACTTCCGAAAATTAGACTTCCTAAATAAATCAAACCAAAAGAAAAATTTCCTAAATAACCATAGACAACCGGAGCGAAAAAATACAAGGTTAGCATATTAAAGGCTAAGTGAGAAATATCTGCATGTAAAAAAGCAGAAGAGATCATTCGAAATTGTTCACCAGATCGAATACTTCCTATGTGAAATTCAAATTTTCTAAAAAAAGTGGTATCATCAAAACCTTTGAAACTAACTACTACCGTTAAAATGATGATTATAATTAATAAAATATTCATAGAAATAAATTTATAGAATTAGAAAAGTAAAGATAGTTTTTTAGGATTAGAGATTCGATAGGAAAAAAATTATTTAATGTATATTTGCAAAAATTAATTTACGAATGCAATTACTAATTTATATATTCTTATATCCGATTTTATGGTGTATTTCCATACTCCCTTTTAGATTATTATATGTTCTCTCAGATGGGTTTTATATTTTAACCTACTACATTATTGGTTATAGAAAAAAAATTGTAAGAGAGAATTTAGCATTAACACTTCCCCATTTATCTGATAAAGAAAGATTGATTATTGAAAAAAAGTCCTACAGAAACATGTGTGACGTTTTTTTAGAAATGATAAAAACACTGACTATTTCTAAACGTGAAATGGAAAGAAGGTATAAATTTAAAAATATTGAAGTTTATGACTATTTGGAAAAAAAAGGAAAAAGTATCGCTTTACTTTGCGCTCATTATGCAAGTTATGAATGGGCAATTTCAATAAATAGCAAAATCTCATTTGAAGGTTATGCCGTATATAAAAAAATCAACAACCGCTATTTTGACAAACTGGTGCGAGACATTCGATCTAAATTTAAGGCTACATTAATTACTACAAAAGAGACAATTCCAGAAATGGGAAACAATTATAGAAATAATAAACTTAGTTTGTATGGATTAATTAGTGATCAATCGCCTAGATTAGGTTCCTTTTTTCATTGGAATAAATTTATGGGCATTGAAGTGCCAATACATACTGGAGGAGAAATGTTGGCAAAAAAATACGATATGAATGTTCTTTTTCTAAGAACAAAAAAACTAGGTAGAGGTTTTTATGAAGCGGAGTTAGAAGTATTATCAGAAAATGCTAAAGAAGAACCCAATTACGTAATTACAGATCGATTTTTAAAATTGGTTGAACAACAGATATATGAACAACCAGAATATTATCTGTGGACTCATAAACGTTGGAAGCACAGAAAACTATCGTAACGATTTCACATACAATTCTTCAACTTTTTTTCTAGCCCAATCCGTTTTCCTCAAAAAAGTTAGGCTTGATTTTATACTAGGATTAGAAGTAAAACACTTTATTTTAATAAGCTCTCCCAAGGTGTCAAAACCATAATAATCAACTAAATGTTCCATTATTTTTTGAAGAGTAACACCATGAAGTGGATCGGGATTATTGTTTGACATAAAATAAATTGGCGCAATTTAAGAGGTTAAAAAGATCTTGAATACCAACAAAATTAATGAATTGTTATTGTACATTTGCATCTAGATGCTAAAAACTATAAACATATTAAACAAAAGAGCCCGATTTGATTATGAAATAATCGAAACCTATACTGCTGGAATAGTTTTAGCCGGAACGGAAATTAAATCAATACGACTTGGTAAAGCGAATATCACAGAAAGTTTTTGTGAATTTAGCGGTTTAGAATTATTCGCAATAAACACCTACATTGAAGAATATACTCACGGGAATCAATTCAATCACAAAGCTCGAAGTGAAAGAAAATTACTATTAAACAAAAGAGAACTTAAGGGATTGGAAAGAAGTGTGCAAGCAAAAGGACTTACAATTGTTCCTTTAAAATTATTCACCAACGAAAAAGGGATTGCTAAATTAGAGATTGGCCTTTGCAGAGGTAAAAAAACATACGACAAACGAGAATCATTAAAAGAACAAGATACCAAAAGAGATTTAGATCGAATAAAAAAAGAATATTAAAAAAGTATTTTTTTTCGAAAATAAATGACTAAATTTGTCTTGACAATATAAAGATCAAAATGCAAAATTTATTAAGAGAAGCAAGGGACAAGAAAGGATTGAAAACAAGGGAAGTAGCTCAGCTTTTAGGAATCGATCAAGCACTTATTAGTAAATTTGAAAGCGGTTCAAGAAAACCCACTAAGGACCAGGTAATTAAGTTAGCATCACTACTGGAAATTGATCTGGAAACTATAATGATTGCATGGTTCAAAGAGAAATTACTTTATGAAATAGGTAACGATGAGTATGCATTAAAAGCGATGGATATTGTTCGTGAGGAAGTTGAAATTAGTTACGATAGTGTCAAAAGGAAAATTTCAACTAATTTATCCACCATTATAACTGAAATAGATGCCTTAAAAGCAAAATTAGATGCTTTTAGAAAATTGGATAGTTATAAAATTTCTCAAGCATTAGAATTAGAATATACTTTTGAAAGTAATAGAATTGAGGGAAATACTTTAACCCTTCGAGAAATCGATTTAGTTATAAATGAAGGGCTTACTATTTCTGGAAAAAGTATGAGAGAGCATCTTGAAGTTATCAATCATCAGGAGGCAATTGTTTACATTAAACATTTAATGGAACGGAATTCCCCTTTAAATGAGCGAGAAGTTCTATCTATCCATAACTTAATTTTGAGAGGTATTCAGCCTGAAGATGCGGGAAAATATAGGAAAGTACAAGTCATGATTAAAGGGAGTTCCCATTTACCACCACAACCTTTTTTAGTTGCCAAGGAAATGGAAGACTTCTTTATTTGGTATGAATCCAATAAAAAGAGATTACATCCTGTACTATTAGCTGCTGAACTTCATGAAAGAATGGTAACCATTCATCCTTTTATTGATGGAAATGGCAGAAGTTCACGTTTAGTAATGAACCTAATTTTACTTCAACATGGCTATGTAATTGCAAATATAAAAGGGGATTACGAAAACAGAATGCAATACTACAATTCACTTGAAAAAGCCCAAACTAAAAACAGCAAAGAAGATTTTTTGATGTTTATTGCTCAAATAGAGAAAGAAAGTTTGGAGCGTTATTTAAATATTATTGGACAATAAGACCTCGGAATATTCGGGGTTTTTGTTTTATTTTTTATCCTCTAACAAGGGAACAAATTTAAAATCACCCAATTCATGTTTCTCAAATTGAGTTTCGTTTATTCTAATCAACTTGATCATAATTTGATTTTCATTACCAACAGGAATAATCAACTTACCGCCAATTTTCAATTGTGCCATTAGTGGTTTTGGTATTGTTGGAGCACCCGCGGTAACTATAATACTATCGAATGGCGCATGATTTGGTAAACCTTTGTAACCGTCACCAAAGGAAAGGTGTTTTGGTCGAATTCCTAACTTTGGCAGCAAGGCAGAGGTTTGTTTAAACAACTCATTTTGTCTTTCCACGCTATAAACTTTAGCTCCCATCAAATATAAAACGGCTGTTTGATATCCAGAACCTGTTCCAATTTCCAAAATTTTATCTCCTTTTTTTATCTCTAATAATTGACTTTGAAAAGCTACTGTATAAGGTTGAGATATTGTTTGTCCAGCGCCTATTGGGAATGCTTTATCTTGATAGGCATAATCTTCAAAACTTGAATTTAAAAATAGATGACGTGGAATAGTGCTAATTGCTTTCAGTACGTTTTTATCAACGATTCCTTTCTCTTGCAACAATTTTACGAGCTGATTTCTAAGTCCTTGATGTTTGGCGGTGTCTTTCAAAACTAATTATTATTTATGACGTAAATTTAAGAAAGTAATCGACAATTCAAATGATGGATTTAATTTTAAATGCATTAATTTATTATCAATTTATTGCTATTTTTGTTGAAAATAATTAGTCATGTTAAAAGTAGGAGTTTTAGGTGCTGGACATCTTGGAAAAATACATTTACGATTATTACAACAATCCGATAAATACGAATTGGTAGGTTTTTATGATGAAAATCATGAGAATGGTGCTAAAATAGCTGAAGAATTTGGCTATAAACAATTTAATACTATTGCAACTTTAATTCATGCTGTAGATGTTATTGATATTGTAACCCCTACTCTTTCTCACTATAAATGTGCTAAAGTGGCTATTAAATCTGGAAAGCATGTGTTTATTGAAAAGCCCATTTCAAATACTGTTACCGAAGCAGAAGAAATTATAGCTTTAGCAAATGAATACAACGTTAAAGGCCAAGTAGGACACGTAGAAAGATTCAATCCTGCATTTATTGCTACAAAAAATATGATTGAAAATCCAATGTTTATTGAAACGCATCGATTGGCCGAATTCAATCCTCGTGGAACAGATGTACCGGTAGTTTTAGATTTGATGATTCATGATATCGATGCTATTTTGAGCGTAGTTCCATTTAAAGTTAAATTGATTAATGCAAGTGGTGTTTCGGTAATTAGTGAAACTCCAGACATTGCCAATGCTAGAATCGAATTCGAAAATGGTTGTGTAGCCAATTTAACAGCGAGTAGAATTTCATTAAAAAACATGCGTAAGTCAAGATTCTTCCAAAAAGACGCCTATATTTCTGTTGATTTCTTAGAAAAAAAATGTGAAGTGGTAAAAATGAAAGATGCTCCAGAAGTTCCTGGTGATTTTGATATGATACTTCAAAATGCCGAAGGTGTAAAAAAGCAAATCTATTTTGCAAATCCTGAAGTTGAACAAAATAATGCGATTTTAGACGAATTAGATTCCTTCGCAGATGCCATAAATAATAACACAACTCCCGTTGTTACTCTAGAACAAGGAACTAATGCTTTACGAGTTGCTTATCAAATAATTGATTGCTTTAATAAATAATATATGAAAATAATTGCTGTAATTGGAGCGGGAACTATGGGTAATGGAATTGCTCACACCTTTGCTCAAAGCGGTTTCACAGTTAAACTAATAGATGTTTCTGAGAAATCATTAGATAAAGGAATGGCAACTATTGCTACTAATTTAGATAGAATGGTAGCTAAAGGAACTATTTCTGAAGAAGATAAAATCAAAACTATTTCCAATATTATCACTTATACCGATATTAAAGACGGGGTTGTGGGTGTTGATTTAGTCGTTGAAGCTGCAACAGAAAATGTTGATTTAAAATTGAGTATTTTCAAACAACTGAATGACAGTTGTACTCACAATACCATTTTAGCAACCAATACTTCATCAATTTCAATCACACAAATAGGGTCTGTTGTTGCTCATCCTGAAAGAGTTATCGGAATGCACTTTATGAATCCGGTGCCAATTATGAAATTAGTAGAAATCATTCGTGGTTATAATACATCTGATGAAGTTACAAAAATCATCATGCAATTATCCGAAAAATTAGGAAAAACTCCTGTTGAAGTGAATGATTATCCTGGTTTTGTTGCGAATAGAATTTTGATGCCAATGATAAATGAAGCTATTGAAACTTTATATAACAAAGTAGCTGGAGTTTATGAAATTGATACGGTAATGAAATTAGGTATGGGACAACCAATGGGCCCACTACAATTAGCTGATTTTATTGGACTTGACATTTGTTTAGCCATTTTAAATGTTATGCATGACGGTTTCAAAAACCCAAAATACGCTCCATGCCCACTACTTGTAAATATGGTTCGCGCAGGAAAATTAGGCTCAAAATCAGGTGAAGGTTTTTACGATTATAGTGAAAGTAAAAAAGCTGAAAAAATTGCGAAACAGTTTCTATCTTAATTGAATAAATAAATGTCAATAAAAGATAACCTTCTTAAAATAAAATCTACATTACCAGAACATGTAAGACTTGTTGCTGTTTCAAAAACCAAGCCTGTTGCTGATTTAATGGAAGCTTATAATGCTGGTCAACGTATTTTTGGAGAAAATAAAATCCAAGAAATGACCGAGAAATGGGAACAAATGCCCAAAGACATTCAATGGCATATGATTGGTCACATTCAAACGAATAAGGTGAAATTCATGGCACCTTACGTGAGTTTGATTCACGGAGTTGATAGTTTTAAATTATTAGAAGAAATAAACA
>CALPNL020000063.1 GCA_943324925.2 Chitinophaga pinensis
AATTAGTGCCGACCGACCTTCAGAAAAAATTGATATCGGGGATGGCCAAACGATTCGTCAAGAAAATGTATTTCAAAATCACTCTTTATACAATGCCAATTTAGTCGAGGGAGCTACGATTGAAAATGATCAAAAAATTACCCAAGCAATTCATTACTCAATAGCGAATAAAGGTCCTGTACACATTAATGCCCCATTTGAAGAGCCGTTATATGAAACTATAAATGAACTTTCAATTAAGGTAAATACTTCTGCTGTTGCAAATGAAATTCCTGCCGTTGAATTGCAAAATGCGTCCAAATTCGCAACTATTTGGAATTCAACAAAAAAGAAATTAGTACTTGTTGGGGTGAACGATCCAAATTCAATTGATGCTTCAATTATTGATTTTTTGGCAAATGATCCTTCCGTAGTTGTGATGACCGAAACTACTTCTAATTTACATCATCCTAGTTTTATTAATAATATTGATACTATAATTACCCCTTTTTCATCCTCTGAATTTGAAATTTTTCAACCAGAAATACTTATAACTTTTGGAGGAATGGTGGTTTCAAAAAGAATCAAAGCGGCTTTGCGTAAAAATCAACCAAAACACCATTGGCACATAGATACGCTCAGAGCCTATAATACTTATGGTTGTTTAACCGAGCATTTTCAAATTAATCCAAATGACTTTTTCAATCAATTTATTCCATTATTAAAACCCATTGAAAGTGACTATTTTGAACACTTTGAAACGATAAACCAACTTCGAAAAGTAAAAACAGCAACCTATTTATCTAAAATTCCTTTTAGTGATTTTAAAGTCTTTGAAAAAATAATTGAGAGTTTACCTATAAATTCACATTTGCAAGTAGGCAATAGCTCTGCTATTCGTTATGCTCAATTAATTGATATTCACCCTTCAATTGAAGTTTTTTGCAATAGGGGAACAAGCGGAATTGACGGAAGTACTTCTACAGCAATTGGTGCCGCTGTAGCCAATAATAAACCAACCATTTTAATCACCGGAGATATCAGTTTCTTATACGATTCTAATGGATTGTGGAATAACTATATACCTAATAACTTCAAGATTATTTTGCTTAATAATGGAGGAGGAGGCATCTTTAGAATTTTACCTGGACATGATGAAACTCCCGTTTTTAATACCTTTTTTGAAACTTCTCATTGCTTAACGGCCGAAAAATTAGCCAGCATGTACAATTTTGATTATGCAATTGCAAGTGATGAACTCAGCTTAGAAGCGGGTATTGAGCAGCTTTATGCAAATAATAATAAACCCTTTATTTTAGAAGTTTTTACACCAACTCGTGAAAACGATAAAGTTTTACTACAGTTCTTCAAAGAGTTGGTATAACTTCATTTTTTTATTTGATTGGTATTGGGAAAACAGGCAAACTAGAATGCCCTAATTCATCTATAGATTGTACCGAAAAGAGATAATTATCTTTTGAATAGGGAATTTCTGCCTTGGTATCTTTAACAAAAATGGCTTTCTCCCAATGAGTAGCGGAAGTTTCTCTAATTAATATGGTATAGCCATAAACGGATTTTCCTTCGGGTTTATCCCAAACTAAAGTGGAGAAATTTGAAAGTTCTTTTACTTCAATTCCAACATTTATTGGTGCCTTCGGCGACCACGCTAGATTACTCAAAGTAGCTAAGTTGGAACAAGCTACTTTTTTTAGGTACTCAAAATCCATAAACTCAGGAAGATCTCCATATTGAATTCCATTTTCTTTTCTAACCGTTTGATGTTGGTGGTCAAAATTTTCATTCATTTCACAAAAGCGAATGGCGGTAAATCCATTTTGACTAAATGGAGTATGATCGCCCCCGCGTAAAAAACGATCGTTTCTGTAAACTAACTTTATATCTAAATGATCTACATATTGATTGGTTACTGTTTTAATGTAACGCGCCAATTGTCTCGAAGGACTATCATTTTCTCTATTGTTTGCTTTTCGTACTTTAGCTTCAGCTTCCGTTTCTAGATAAGGAATGGCTTCACTAAATACGCGAACTTGTCTGTTGTCTCTTAATTGAGTGCCACTGGACAAGCTATTTCCAATCATATCATTGTTAATCATAGCAATTACATTCCATTGTTGTTCTTTGGCTTTATCGGCTAAATATTTTGCGCCGTACAAACCTTGTTCTTCTCCTACCACAGCTACAAATACTATTGTAAATGGAAATTCTCTTTTACTCATAATTCTCGCTAACTCCATCATTGCGGCAACTCCCGATCCGTCATCATTGGCCCCAGGAGCATCTATTGAACTGTCCATAACATCGGTGGCTCTGGAATCTAAGTGACCACTAATAATTAAAACCCGATTGTCAGTTGCATCAGTTCCTTTTAGAGTCGCCATCACATTTCCCAGTTGGCTGTCGTTTTTTATTCGTCTCCCATCGGCTTTAATAGTAAAATAATCAATAATAGAAGTTAATCTCCCATTGGAAGCCAAAGCATAATTGTCAAATTCTGATTTTACCCAGCGTTGTGCTGCTCCAATTCCTCGTGTGGAACTTTTGGTATCACTTAAAGTATGTCGAGTTCCAAAAGATACTAGTTTCTTTACTGTAGCTTCCATATTCTCCGATTTAACCTCGGTTATCATTTTTCTTATTTCGGGATCTTCCACCGCAATTTGACCAATGGCGGTATGAATTGTAAAAAGCAATAATAGGAAATTTAGGATAGGAGTTGGTTTCATTTTGTTTTCTTGTTATTTACTAAAAAATAAAGTCGTTAAGAGTCAAATATACAAATTATTAATAATCAATTTTAGGAACAAAAATAAAAGCCACTAAAAAATCCAAAACTATAAATCCATTTCTATAGCTTTCAATTTTGTACCTTTGCCCATTAGAAAAGTAGAATAATGATAGAAATAGGAAAATACAATACGCTCACCATATTAAGAGATACTAAAGTTGGTTTATTTTTAGGAAATCCACAAGAAGATCCTGAAGGGATAAACGACATACTTTTACCCAATAAATACGTGCCCCATAATTTTGAAATTGGCGATGAATTAACGGTTTTTGTTTATTTAGATCATGAAGAACGACCAGTTTCTACTACTCTTGAACCCTACATTCTTTTAAATGAGTTTGCCCTTTTACGTGTTAATTATGTAAATCAAATTGGCGCTTTCATGGATTGGGGAATGGAAAAAGACATACTCGTTCCATTCAAAGAACAAGCTCGTCCAATGGAAAAAGGAAAACGCTATTTGGTTTATCTTTATATGGACGAAAAAACAAATCGATTAGTAGCCTCAAGCAAAACCAATCAATTTTTAAACAATGATCATTTAACAGTTGAAAAAGGGGAGGAAGTAGATTTGATTGTTTCTCATATCACAGAAATAGGAATCAACGTAATCATAAATGAGCAACATAAAGGACTGATTTATAAAGATGAAGTTTATGATGATAGTATTCGTACTGGTGATCGTTTACGTGGTTATATAAAAACGATTCGTCCCGACAATAAAATAGACGTTGCCCTGCAAATCCAAGGCTACCAAAGTATTGAGCCAAATGCTCAATTAATATTAGAAGAATTAAAAGCCAGTAGAGGTTTTTTAAGATTAACCGATAATTCTCACCCTGAGGATATTAAAACGGTTTTAAAAATGAGCAAAAAAACGTTTAAAAAAGCAATTGGTGCGCTATATAGAGAAAAAGTAATTGAGATTAAAGAAGACGGAATTTACCTAGTACAATAACATAGAATTGCTAAACACTTATTTTTTTTACCATGTCATCAATGCATTCTTTCCATAATTGGTCACAAGATTTAGCAGAAGTAGGCTACAAATCCCCTGTTTTATTTATTGGTCACGGATCTCCGATGAATGGAATTGAAGACAATGAATTCTCACGAACTTGGACTAAATTTGGAAATGAAATTCCAAAACCTAAAGCAGTACTAGTAATTTCTGCACATTGGTTGACTTCTGGAACATATGTTACCGCAATGGAAAATCCGAAAACTATTCATGATTTTGGAGGTTTCCCTAAAGCTCTCTTTGATGTTGAATACCCTGCTAAAGGAAGCCCAGAGTTAGCACTTGCAACTTCAAAATTGATAACGACTACAGATGTTTATTTAGATCACGATTGGGGTTTGGATCATGGGACTTGGACTGTTGTTCGGCACATGTATCCTGATGCCGATATTCCAGTTTTACAGTTAAGCATCGATTATAGTAAACCAGCTCAATACCACTTTGATTTAGCGAAACAATTAATATCCTTAAGAAATAAAGGAGTGTTAATTATAGGAAGTGGAAACATGGTTCACAATTTAAGAATGATTGCTTGGGATAAATTACAAGACTCAGAATATGGTTTTGATTGGGCCATTGAAATGAACATTATTTTTAAAGAAAAAATTGCAAATAGCGACTTTCGATCCTTAATTGATTATGATAAATTAGGTGCTTCAGCGAAATTGGCAATTCCAACGCCAGATCATTATTATCCCTTAATTTATAGTATTGCATTACAAGAAAAACAAGACAAAATTAGTTTTTTTAATGATAAATTAGTGGGAGGCTCTTTAAATATGACTTCCGTAAAGTGGGGTTAGTTAACCTATGATTACAATTGTAGGATTGACCTTTAGGAGTTCTTCAAGAAAAATAGCTTCTTGATGAGGTGAAATATAAATATCGTCAAAACTATTATAATGAATTATAAGCCCCTTGGTATCTAATGCTGGTTTATAAGTTACAGGAACTATTAAACCAGAATGACGTTCTATTTTTCTAATGGAATTAATAGAAATTTTTCCTCGAAAAGGTCCTGAATAAAAATACAATATTTCCTCTTTGATACTGTATTTTGTATCTAACAATATCCAAATTAGCATTGCAATTATCCCCAACATAATACTATTGAAAATATAAATTGGGGGTGCTTCTGCTTCCGGCTTTTCAATGAATACAATTATTAGTAGCCCAATAGCAATTATCCATAGTATGGAGCAATTAAATATACTTTTTGAAGAAATAAACGTTTTCAAATTAGAAAGATTTAGTAAGAGATAAAGTAATACCGCTACTTGGAGGAACAAATCGACAAATACCACCTGCACAAACTAAACCACCGCGTTGTCTTCCATAGCTTAATGCAATTCTTGAACTCCCTTTGGTGTAAGCACTACCTAAATTGTAAAAATGAATCTTAAAATGATCGCTTACCTCATCAATCAAATTGGAATTTTTATCAAATCCATAATTATACATGTCAGAAACGTAAAACGACCAGTTTAAATTGTGATTGTATTCGACCATGAAAGCGGCCCAATTTTTTCTATCTGAATCTGCCCACATGTGTTCTGCTGCGACTTTTAAAGACTTTGTCGGGGTTAATTTGTAGGCTATTTCAGGTGCAACGATAAATGAGTTTACTTGAATATTCAGGGAAGCAGCTATCAATTTGTGATTATAAAATTGATTAATCACGACTATACTTCCCTGTAAATTGGAATTAAATTTTTTTGAAATTTCAAGATTGTAATCCGAAAAATATTTTTCCCCAGTTGCAAAAAAATCGGTTTTATAATCGGGTGGGAATAAGGTGTAATTTCCTTTTAGATTAAACCAATTGGATGCATTAATAGCGATTTTTGTTCCGTATTTTCCGCCAAGCGCTGTGCCTTTTTTGAATTCGTAGAAAAAATCAATTTGTCCTCCGATTTCTCCTGCTTTAGCAATTCCATTATCGGAAACGATACTGACACTTTTTTGAGCTTGAAAAACATAAATATTTGCTAAATTAGAATGGTGTTGTTTGGTTAAACTAGGAACAAAATTCATCATTCGGTCATTATAGGCCAAACTGGTTTGTTCCGGTGAAAATACTTCAGGATTTCTTTCTGATAAAAAATTCATGTTTTCAATTCGTCTAAGTGAAACGTCTAAACCAACTCCTTTTTTAGAATAACCAAAATTGGTAAGTAGCGCACTTCCGGGCTTTATAAATGTATTGCTAACCGATATTGGATATAAAATAGCATCTTCTGCTTTATAATTGTACTCTGAATTTATATAAAAAGAGTCGTGGGTGTAATTAAATCTCCCGGCATATGAATTGGTAAGTTCTTTAAAATTTGGATTAGCAATTGTTGTTTTTTCATCTCTACCTACATAAGAAAAACCAACAGATAAATCAGAATTTTCCATTTTAAAAATCCCCGACAGATTAATATCAGAGTTAAATCCGTAAATGGTCCCTTTAGCCACATCAAAACCGGTTCGTTGATTTCCATATAATCCAGTAAATGATAGATTATCTGAAGGGCGTAATATAATTTTTCCTCCACGAATAGCATTATTAATTCCTAACGAACGATCTTCCCAACTTCTTAATAATAAACCACTTCCAAATTGTTCGTAAAAGTAACCCGCAGTGACGTCTACCTTTTCAGTTTTATAATTTAAATAATAGGTTCCTAAATTGGTTTTTTCATATTTAGGATTAAAATTTAAAAGTGGTTTCGGAGCATAGGATTCTCCTTGAATACCTGCAGTCCATTTGCCATAATTGTAATTTAACAGCAAGTAATTGTTTGATCTAATAGGTTGTTCAGGGTGATTGATTCCCCTTTCAACATCGTTCAAATACCACTGGGAATTAGATTCGAAACCTCCAAACCATCTGCCTTTAGCTTTTTCATTATTAGGAGTGGTCTGAGAAAACAGTGATATTGTACTACAAACAGCAATTATAAACAGGCACTTTTTCATATTATAAACTTTTTAATTTATCAAAAAACTCGCTTTCGCCTCCCGGAGAATGACCATTTTGAACGTATACAATTTCATTGTTTTTGACTACAACTGTATAAGGGACATTTGCTATAGACAAACTTCTTTTGAACTCTTGATTGGTATCCAATAAAACGATGTATTCCCAACCTTTACCATTTACCATGGGTTTTACTCTTTTTTCAGTTCGTGAATCATCAACAGAAACTGCAATTAATTCTATTTTTAATTTTTGTTTCCAATCTCCGTAAACGTCATTAATAGCATCTAATTCTTGAACACAAGGCGCACACCAAGTTGCCCAAAATGAATAGACATAGAGTACGTCTTTTTTCTGAAAATCTAAATTAGTGTTTACTAATTCTCCTTTTAAATTTTTTAATTTGACATTTGGGAGTTGGTGTTGAGAGTAAACTAAGAAGTTTAATAAAATAAAAAGTAGAGATATTGTTTTTTTCATGATTTGTAGTAATATATAATATATTGTCAATGCAAATAAAGAATAAATATTGCATTTATTTAAAAAAAATTAGTTTATTTGTAATGTAAAATAATTTAAATATCTAAATATGAAAAAATTACATTTTTTATTTGCCCTTTTAACTTTCGGATTGTTTATTTCTTGTAGTAAAGAGGATAATAATTCTGGCGGCTCAACAATTGAGTCAATTACTGTTACAGCCAATCCAACTGAAGCATATGTAGGAGATAATATTCAATTTACTGTTAAAGGTAATAATAATGTTGATGTTACTGGAACCGCTGTTATTTACGTTAATGGTTCTCCAATAGTTAATAATTTCTATGCAACAACTGCCGCAGGAACTCTTTCGGTTTATGCTGTTTATCCAGTGTCAAGTACTGTTTCATTAACTTCTCCAACAATTCAAATTCCTGTAATACAAGGAATTAATTTCAATAAAAGAGTATTAATTGAAGATTATACAGGTACTTGGTGCCAGTATTGTCCACGTGTATCATATGCAATTAGTCAAGTACGTTTACAAACATCAGATGCAGTGGTAGTAGCAATTCATAGAGGAAGCGATCCTTACAATTTTAGTGCGGCTTCGGTATTAGAATCTATGATTGGACTTACTGGATATCCAACAGGAATGTTAAATAGAAAAACAGATTGGACGTACCCGGAAAATAATAATGTTGCTCAAGCAGTTAATTTAACTACCGGAACAAATCCAAGAATCGGATTAGCAATGACCAATTCTGTAAATTCAACCAATGGAAATGTAACTGTTCAAGTTAATGTGAAATTTGGAAAAAATTTCTCAGGGCTTAAATTAGTAGTGTATGCATTAGAAGATAATTTACTATACAATCAAACCAACTCTACGAGCTTTTATGGAGGGGTAAACCCAATTGTAAATTATAATCATAAAGATGTTTTAAGAGCCTTTTTAAACACAAGTATTTTAGGTGATGATATCACTGGCGCAACAACTGTAAACGGGGTATACACAAGAACTTTTGTTTATAATTTGGGAGGAGCACTAGCTTCAAATATACATTTTGTAGCATTTGTGGTTGACGCAGCAGGGAATGCATTAAATTCCAGAGATGCTTCTACTAGTGTAACTCAAACTTTTGAAGTGGAATAAATAGTTGTATTTCAATATATAAAAGAGGCTGAAAGGCCTCTTTTTTTTGGCTAAATTTTATAAAAATACGGTCACTAAATTATTATTAATTCAACTTGCAAAAAAAACCAAAAAATGCCTTAATTTTACACAAAATAGTTTCAATCATGGAGAATATAGACTGGAAAATCGCAAAAGAATTTGAAGATATAACGTATAAAAAATGCAATGGTGTAGCTAGAATTGCTTTCAATCGTCCTGAGGTTAGAAATGCATTCCGACCAAAAACAACTTCTGAATTGTACCAAGCTTTTTACGATGCTCAAGAAGATACTTCTATAGGGGTAGTTTTACTTTCTGCCGAAGGTCCTTCGAGTAAAGATGGGGTTTATTCTTTTTGCAGCGGAGGGGATCAAAATGCTCGTGGGCATCAAGGTTATGTTGGGGATGACGGTCAACACCGATTAAATATTTTAGAAGTACAAAGATTAATTCGATTCATGCCTAAAGTGGTGATTGCTGTAGTACCTGGATGGGCTGTTGGTGGAGGTCATAGCTTACATGTAGTTTGCGATATGACTTTGGCAAGTAAAGAACATGCAATTTTTAAACAAACGGATGCTGATGTAACCAGCTTTGATGGTGGTTATGGTTCGGCTTATTTGGCCAAAATGGTGGGACAGAAAAAAGCACGTGAAATTTTCTTTTTAGGACGTAACTACTCAGCCCAAGAAGCAATGGATATGGGAATGGTAAATGCCGTAATTCCTCACAACGAGTTAGAGGCTACCGCTTATGAATGGGCGCAGGAAATTCTACAAAAATCACCAACATCTATAAAAATGCTAAAATTTGCGATGAACCTTACCGATGACGGAATGGTTGGACAGCAAGTATTCGCTGGTGAAGCGACTAGATTGGCTTATATGACCGAAGAAGCTAAAGAAGGTAGAAACGCTTTCCTTGAGAAAAGAAAACCGAATTTCGAGAAAAAATGGTTGCCATAATTGGGTAAAATATCAAATCATTAATATAACAAAATGAAACACTGGATTCAAGCCGCCCGTTTAAGAACTTTACCATTATCGGTGTCTGGAATAATTATAGGGAGTTTTTACGCCATGTCCCAAGCACTTTTTAATTGGAGTATCGTGATTTTGGCGCTTTTAACCACTTTGGGATTTCAGGTATTATCCAATTTTGCAAATGACTACGGAGATGGGATCAAAGGGACT
>CALPNL020000064.1 GCA_943324925.2 Chitinophaga pinensis
AGAGAATAAATTTAATATATCACTTCATTATATTGGGAATAACCGAAACAATAACTTTGTAAGTGAAAATTTTAATGGAATTGCAGGATTAGATGCTAAATATAAAATTTACAACAATCATAATTTTAGTATTCAAGCCGGATTAGGATTGGATTATTTTGAAGGAAGAGAAAATGATTATCAATTTAAATTAGAGAATTCATTAATGATCACTCCAAATATTGGGATTTTTTTGGAAGGAAATAAAGTATTCCATCCCTTCATAAACTTAGGATTTTCCCTATTTACTGCTAAATACCAACCACAACAATCTTCTGTTTTTGATCCTTTTGATCCAATTTTTGGTCCAACGCCCTCTTCATTGTCATATAATTTTGACAGTTTTTCTATTAACCCAGGTTTGCAACTTTATATAAATGAAAAAATTTATTTTCAAACAGATTATAAGTACTTGCCAATTGAATCGAATATTAATGTCCATTTAATTTCAATAGGATTTGGATTTTCTTTCTAAATAATAAAACAAAATGAAACACTGGATTCAAGCTGCACGTTTAAGAACTTTACCATTATCGGTGTCTGGAATAATTGTTGGGAGTTTTTACGCCATGTCCCAAGCACTTTTTAATTGGAGTATCGTGATTTTGGCGCTTTTAACCACTTTGGGATTTCAGGTATTATCCAATTTTGCAAATGACTACGGAGATGGGATCAAAGGGACTGATAATGAAGATCGGGTTGGACCAAAGCGAACGATTCAAAGTGGTGTAATTACTCCTCAGCAGATGAAAAAGGCTTTAATAATCACTTCTTTATTAACGCTCCTTACGGCAATTGCACTAATTTATGTTGCCTTTAAAGATCATAATTTGCTTTTTTCTTTTATTTATTTACTTCTTGGGATACTAGCTATTGCTTCAGCAATTCGATATACTGTTGGTAATTCAGCTTATGGATACAGGGGTTTTGGAGATTTATTTGTATTTATTTTCTTTGGTCTGGTTAGTACTTTAGGAATCTATTTTATGTTTGCTAAAGAAATGGATTGGTTACTAATCTTACCAGCAACGTCTATAGGTTTTTTAAGTGTTGCCGTTCTTAATTTGAATAATATGAGGGACGAAGAATCGGATAGAAAGTCCAATAAAAATACTATTGTTGTGAAAATGGGAGCTAGTAATGCAAAAGTATACCATTACTGTTTAATTATTTCAGCGATGATTTTAATCTTATTATTCTCTTATTTAAAAGATTTTACTTTTGATCAATACTTATATGTAATTGCTTTTTTTCCGCTATTAAAACATTTAAAAACGGTTTATACCAATAAAAATCCGAAAGAATTAGACCCTGAATTAAAAAAAGTGGCATTAAGCACGTTTGGTTTGTCAGTTTTATTGTCGCTAAGTATGATATATTTTTTCCAAGATTTGTTCGTGAATCTATTTTTAGGCGGCAGATAATAATTTAATTAATTACGAAATGAAAATAACTTTTTACGGACATGCTTCTTTAGGAATTACCATTGCAGAGATCAATATCATTGTTGATCCCTTTATTTCAGCCAATCAGAAAGCATCCCACATTGATATAAATAGTTTGGAAGCTGATTACATTCTCCTTACTCACGCACATCAAGACCATATTTTAGACGTTGAGGCGATAGCAAAAAGAACGAATGCTATAATTATTTCCAATGCTGAAATCGCTACGTACTATGCTAAAAAAGGGTTTCAATCGCATCCAATGAATCATGGCGGAAGCTGGAATTTTGAATTTGGTAATTTAAAATATGTAAATGCAATTCACTCAAGTTCTTTTCCTGATGGGACTTATGGTGGAAATCCTGGAGGTTTTGTGTTAGAAGGAGAAAGAAAGAACCTCTATATCGCTGGAGATACTGCGCTAACCATGGATATGAAACTGATTCCAATGAGAACTAAATTGGATTTAGCGATTCTGCCTATAGGAAATAACTTCACCATGGATATTGAAGATGCAATTATTGCCTCTGATTTTGTGGAATGTGACAAAATACTAGGATATCATTACGATACTTTTGGCTATATAGAAATTAATAAAGAACAAGCAATCAAGAAATTTTTTGATAAAGGCAAAGATCTAATGCTTTTGAATATCGGAGATAGTATAGAATTGTAATTGATTTAAAAATTTGAAAGCCACCTATCATAAATACGTCCTAGATTTTAAACAGCCCTCCGGAACTTCTCGCGGCGTGATGACGCATAAGGAAACGTGGTTTATTATCATTGAAAATGATCAAAAAAAAGGAATCGGGGAGTGTGGAATTCTGCGTGGTTTAAGTTGTGATGACCGACCAGATTATGAAGAAAAATTAGCTTGGGCTTGCGACAATATTCATATTGGAATAAACCAACTTTGGGAAGCTTTAATTGAGTTCCCTTCAATACAATTTGGGGTCGAAATGGCCTTTCAATCTTTGGCTAGTGAAAACCCTTTTTTACTCTTTCCTTCTGCTTTTACAAAGGGCCTAAAATCCATTCCGATAAACGGATTAATTTGGATGGGAAATGAAGCTTTCATGAAGCAACAAATTGAGACAAAATTAGCGGAAGGGTTTCATTGTTTAAAGCTTAAAATCGGAGCCATTGATTTCGGTGAAGAGTTGAAATTATTGGACTATATTAGACTGAATTTCACTCCGGAACAAGTTGAAATTAGGGTAGATGCTAATGGCGCTTTTGATAAAACTGAAGCTTTATATAAATTAAATCAATTATCTGGTTTTAAATTACATAGTATAGAGCAACCTATACAAAAAAACAATACTGACAGTATGTCAGAGTTGTGTAAAACCAGTCCAATTCCAATTGCTTTAGATGAAGAACTGATTGGAGTGTTTTCATTTGAAGAAAAGGAACAACTATTAGTAAAAATTAAACCGCAATACATCATTTTAAAGCCTAGTTTTGTGGGTGGTTTTCGAGGCACAAATGAGTGGATTTTACTAGCTGAAAAATACCAAATTAAGTGGTGGATTACTTCTGCTTTGGAAAGTAATATTGGTTTAAATGCAATTGCACAATGGACTTTTTTAAAGCAAAATACGATGCCTCAAGGACTGGGAACAGGAGCATTATATAACAATAATTTTGAGTGCCAATTAGACGTTTCGGAAGGCCAATTATGGTTCAATAGGGACAAAGATTTTCACTTCGATTTTAGTACATTTTAAATTAATTTTAAATATAATAATATGAAAAATATAATAGGGTCTTTAATTCTATTTTTTTGTTCAATTTCAATTTGTAAAGCTCAAAAGGTCTTTTCGGTAAATTATGAAAATCAATCAGATGTAAAAGTCTTTGTAGTTGATTATGAAAACCAAGCCGATTTATTGGTTTTTAAAGTAAAATATGAAAATCAAGCGGGTCAAAATAATGGGAAGTGGTTTTTTACGAAATATGAAAATCAAGCCAAAAAGAAAATTTACTTTGTGAAATATGAAAACCAGGCCGATTTAAAAATATATTTCGTAGACTATGAAAATCAAACAGGCTGGAAAAACAAATCAAAACAATATCTTCTTTACTAATTAAATTCAAAATCTAAATTTTTAACTATAATGGGATTAATAAAAATATTTTCAGGGAGTGAAGTTCTAGCAATAGCACTTCAAGAAAAAATTGAAGCTGTAGGCGTGGCAACAGTTAAAAAAGACAATATTCAATCGGCAAGATTAGCTGGTTTCGGTAATTCGGACCTTGCCGTAGAGCTATTTATACAAGAAGTAGACTATGGAAAAGCCAGTCCTGTTATTGAAGAGTTCCGAATGAGTATTTAATTTTGACCACTATTTTTCAATTGACTATATCTGATTTTAATCTATCTTTGCGCCTTTAAAATCTAAAAATATAAAATGATTACAGTCAATGATATTTCTGTTCAGTTTGGCGGAACTACCCTTTTTAGCGAAGTCACTTTCTCGATAAATGAAAATGATAAAATTGCCCTTATGGGTAAAAATGGCGCTGGAAAATCTACGTTATTAAAAATAATTTCTGGCCAAAGCAAACCCTCAACTGGAAATATCTCTGCTCCAAAAGAAGCTGTAATCGCCTATTTGCCTCAGCATTTACTTACTACTGACGGAGCCACTGTTGTAGAAGAAGCGTCCAAAGCTTTTGGAGAAATCTTTTCTATGAAATCCGAAATTGATGCTATTAACGAGCAACTAACAATTCGCACGGATTATGAAAGTGACGATTACATGAAATTGATTGAAAGAGTTTCAGATCTAAGTGAAAAATTCTACGCAATTGAAGAAGTGAATTATGAAGCTGAGGTGGAAAAAATATTATTCGGATTAGGATTCGTTAGGGAAGATTTTACACGTCAAACATCGGAATTTTCAGGTGGTTGGAGAATGAGAATTGAATTGGCAAAAATCCTTTTGAGAAAACCAGATCTTATTTTATTGGATGAGCCTACCAATCATATGGATATTGAAAGTATTCAATGGTTAGAGGATTTCTTGATAAATGCTGCAAAAGCCGTGGTAGTAATTTCTCACGATAGAGCCTTTGTAGATAACATAACCAATAGAACGATTGAGGTAACCATGGGAAGAATCTACGACTATAAAGCGAAATATTCTCATTACCTAGAGCTTAGAAAAGACCGCAGAATTCACCAGCAAAAAGCCTACGACGAGCAACAAAAAATGATTGCCGACAATAGAGCTTTTATCGATAGATTCAAAGGTACATTTTCAAAAACAGATGCCGTTCAATCCCGTGTAAAAATGCTTGAAAAACTCGTAATTGTTCAAGTAGATGAAGTAGACACGTCGGCATTAAAATTAAAATTTCCTCCTGCTGCCCGATCGGGACAATATCCTGTTATCGTTAAAGAATTATCAAAATCATATGGCGATCATGTGGTTTTTGAAAATGCTAACATGGTAATTGAACGCGGACAAAAAGTAGCATTTGTTGGTAAAAATGGTGAAGGTAAATCAACGATGATTAAAGCCATTATGAAGCAAATTGAAATAAATAGTGGTAGTGTAGAAATTGGTCATAATGCTCAAATAGGTTACTTTGCTCAAAATCAAGCGGCATTATTAGATGAAAATGCAACTATTTTTGAAACTATAGATAATATTGCTGTGGGGGATGTTCGAACAAAAATAAAAGATATTTTAGGTGCTTTTATGTTTCATGGTGACGATGTTACCAAAAAAGTAAAAGTGCTTTCAGGAGGTGAAAAAACGCGTTTGGCAATGATAAAGTTATTACTTGAGCCGGTTAATTTACTTATTCTTGATGAGCCTTCGAATCACTTGGATATGAAAACGAAAGACATTATTAAAGATGCACTTCGTGATTTTGATGGAACATTAATTTTAGTTTCTCACGATAGAGATTTCCTTGATGGTTTAGCAACCAAAGTTTTTGAATTTGGGAATAAACGAGTAAAAGAACACTTTGAAGATATTACAGGTTTCCTAGCACACAAAAAAATGGAATCTTTGCGAGAAATCGAAAAGTAATTTTGAATTGATATCATATAAAAAATCCCCGCAATTGCAGGGCTTTTTTTATTTATAGGTCAAATAATTTACTCGATATAAATCTTCTGATTAAAATTTACTCCATTTCCTTTTATTGAAATGATATAAACGCCGCTATTTTGAATCGGATTGATTGCAATAGAATTTTCAGAATCTATCAAAGAGAGGTTTTTATTCTCTAATAATTTTCCTTCTAAACTGTATATGGATACTGAAGCATTCTCTAAATTAGTATTAGAATTAATGTTTAGTATACCGGTTTTTGCATATCTACCATTGATTGTAAATACTTCTTTTTCGAATTGGGAAAAAGACAAATTAGGAAAAATTAACCCTGTCCATGATCTTGCTACACTTACTAATCCCGCTCTGCCTGTTGGAGTTGAAGTCGCATTTTGTTTAAATACCAATCGGTCAATTGTGCCAGATTGATCTGTCCCTAGGTTAGTTGTTGCGTCTGGCGTTGATGGAACTCCATTAGCAATTACTGGATTTACATATAAATTCAAAACATCATCTGCAGCACCCGCCAATTGAGAATATTTTAAAATTAACAAACAATCTTGGTTAAATGCATAGGCGTTTGTTGTGTAAATCACCGCATTTCCGGAGCCTCCTTTGCTAATTCCGATTGTAAAAGTATTAGGGGTTATGGTTTTAATAAAAACTCTAAACCCGGTAACAAATGAATTTCCATTGTTAACTCTAAAAAAATCATTTGGGCTAGTTACCGCACTGCTTACATTAATCATAAAACCTACATACATGTCTCCTGAAGTTACTGAGGTAAACATTGTGCCACAACCATCAGTGTCTGCCAATAATTGTAATGATTTTGTAGAAGTTCCATAATTTGTATAGCTAAATCCTGGAGTTACTACGGCAGCATTGGTACATATTGCTCCTGTACATGCTCCTGTTCCTGCTCCAGAGGAATTGTTGGTCCAAGTTCCTTGTCCGCTTAAAGTTTGACCAGTAGTGTAATTGGATAAATTATCTTGAAAGATAGATTGTGAAAACATAGCAAAACTATATAGCAATGCTAATAAGAGTAATTTTTTTTTCATAATTAGTCGATTTTACATTTACAAATTTAATAAAATTTAATTTATTTTTAACATTTGTAAATACTAATTGAAGAATATCTAATTACTTTTGCTGAAAATAAAATAAATTGAATTTATCTCAATACACAAAGGAATTTTCCTACAATATTAAATTGGCCTATCCTGTAATTTTGGGGATGTTGGGGCATACCCTAATTTCAATTGTAGATAACATAATGGTTGGTAATTTAGGTTCCACTGAATTGGCAGCGGTTTCCCTAGGAGGAAGTTTTGTGTTTATTGGAATGTCACTAGGAATAGGCTTTTCCACCGCTATAACCCCGCTAGTTTCTATGGCAGATGCCGAAAAAGACGACAAAAAAATACGTTCTGTTTTTCATCATGGGCTACTTTCTTGCGTGATTTTAGGGGTATTTATATTTACCCTAATTGTTTTGGCTAAGCCAATAATGTATGTCATGCACCAGCCTAAAGAAGTGATTGATTTAGCAAGTCCTTATATTGATTGGGTTGCTTTTTCGCTAATTCCTGTAATTATTTTTCAAGGGTACAAGCAATTTGCCGACGGATTATCGAGAACTAAATATTCAATGTATGCCATTTTTATGGCCAACATAATTCATATTTTCATCAATTACATGCTGATCTATGGAGTTTGGATATTTCCAAAGTTGGGAATTATTGGAGCTGCACTTGGAACAGTAATCTCTAGAATATTAATGGTGGTTTTCATGCATTACATCATGAAAAATAACGCACATTTAAATCCCTATTTCAAGAATTTTAGTTTTCGAGAAATTAAAAAAACAATGCTTAAAAAAATCGCTAGCCTCGGAATTCCCTCCGCAATGCAAATGTTATTTGAAGTAGCACTATTTACTGCCGCTATATGGCTTTGTGGTTCTATTGGTAAAACAAGTCAAGCCGCTAATCAAATTGCGTTAACATTGGCTACAACCACTTTTATGTTTGCAATGGGGTTAAGTGTAGCAGCAACGATTCGAGTAGGAAATAATAAAGGGTTAATGGACTATAAAAATCTGATCATCGTAGCAAGATCAGTTTTTCTTCTTGCAATAATATTAGAAACTTTTTTTGGAATTCTATTTGTTATTTTGCATAACTTTTTACCGCATTTGTTTCTTAACATGGAGAATGTAAATCAAGCTATCGAAAATAAAGAGGTAATTATTATTGCCTCAAAACTACTTTTAGTAGCTGCTGTTTTCCAAATTTCAGATGGGATTCAAGTGGTAGTTCTTGGTGCTTTAAGAGGGCTTCAAGATGTGAAAGTTCCAATGTATATTACTTTTGTGGCGTATTGGGTGGTTGGCTTTCCAATTTCTTTTTTCCTTGGAAAATACACTGAATTGAAATCCGTAGGAGTTTGGATTGGGCTATTAGCAGGATTATCAACGGCAGCATTATTTTTGTATCTTCGCTTTCACAAATTGACAAAACAACAACTTTTAAAATCAATTAATTAAATTTATATATAATGGTAGTATTTACAGTAATTATAGGAGTTATTTTATTTTTAATAGGAGCGTCATTTTCAAATAATTCAACACTATCTAAATTTGCCCGCCCTTTCAAAGTTGGAGCAGTGATTGCAATAGTAATTGGATTAATGTCTTCTATGTTCAAGCAAATAGATGCCGGAAAGGTTGGAGTTCAATCGCTCTACGGAAACGTTCAACCCGATATATTAGAAAGTGGTTTGCACGTGATAAATCCACTGTTGGATATCACTGAATTTGATATACAAACTCAAAATTATACCATGTCGGCAATCCACGGTGAAGGAGCCCAGGAAGGAGACGATGCTATCCGAGTGCTATCCAATGACGGTCTGGAAGTTGTAATCGACTTAACTGTTTTATATCGTGTTTCACCAACTGAATCTCCAAAAATATTCAAACAAATTGGTGTCGATTATATTGATAAAATCGTGCGTCCCGTAACTAGAACCCGTATTCGTGACAACGCTGTTTATTATGATGCAGTAGCATTGTATTCCACAAAAAGAAATGAATTTCAACAACGAATTTATAAAAGTATAGAAGATGACTTCAAAACGAGAGGGCTTGTTTTAGAGCAACTTTTAATCAGAAATATCAATCTTCCAGCGTCTGTGAAATTGTCGATAGAAAGTAAAATTAATGCGGAACAAGATGCTCAAAAAATGACTTTCGTGCTTCAAAAAGAAAAGCAAGAAGCAGAACGTAAAAGAGTGGAAGCGCAAGGTATTGCGGATTATCAAAGAATTATTTCACTTGGATTAACCGATAAACAATTGCAATACGAACAAATTAAAGCCCAAAAAGAATTGGCAGCTTCTCCAAATTCTAAAATTATTTTTATGAATGGAAAAGGTAGTGCGCCAGTTATTTTATCTGATAAATAATTTTCGATAGTTAGTTTGGTTGTTCAAATATTCGATTTACAAATAACCAAATCAACAAATAACCAAATTAACAATAAACATGGAACTACCTAAATTTTTACTTGGCGACAACACCGATTTTCCAGACGATATTTTCGTTATTCATCTCGATTACCCTAGATTTATTATCAATCTAAATGACGATGAGGTGGAATTTATGGAAGAACCTGAAGACCTTGACGAAGCAGAACTCAATGCCGAAATGGAAGGTTTGATCGTTCTAGCCAATGAATTTTACGACCGCGAAATGGAACGATACGAAAAAGAATAACAATTCAATTACTTACAAAGCTGCATTTATTTGTGGCTTTTTTTCTGCAGCCTTTTCCGGCTTTCCTCTCCAAGCCCTTGTTAAAAAATGAGTTTTTGCTAGGGAAAAAAGGAGCTTTTTTTAGTCGCTCTTTTTCCCTTGCAAAACTAGGTTTTTTTTTCTTCGGGGCTTTCGTTGCACTCCGGGCTAGGGGATTTTTCTTTTTAAAGGCGATTTTTTTTTGCCAGAGAGTAAAAAGTTTTTATCTTTG
>CALPNL020000065.1 GCA_943324925.2 Chitinophaga pinensis
ATTCTATAAATCCCGGCAAATTTCAAGTAATTTGGGATGGTACTGATAATTCTGGAAGTAATGCTACTAATGGAACTTATTTCTATTCCATTTCAACTTTAAATAAAATAATAAAGTCAGGTAAAATTATTTTAAAACGTTAAGCTGGCTTTTTGAAAAACACAAGAAAAATTAACATTTTTCGTCTAAAAATAAAATACAATACTTATGAAAAAAATAACCCTCCTTTTATTTTGCTTAATTGGCAATTTCGTTTTTTCACATACCATAAATTATGAAAATGTTGTATTGAGACATTGGTCTATCGAAAAGGAACACAAATTTATTGATGGTACTTTTATGATGTATAAAAATGGTACCGTATTTATTGAAGACACCAATAATGCCATTTCAAAAGTAGCTTTTTCAGATTTATCAAATGAAGATCAGAAATTTGTAACTTCTAAAAACAGTTGGGTGAAAAATTTGAATACTATTGCCCCAGAAAAAAAGCAAAGTACCGAAAGAATTTTTGATTATAAATTTTGGTTAATTCTATTGTCACTAATTGCTTTTGGCTATTATATTTTCACTATTTCTGATAGAAAAAAACTAAAATTTCTATATCCTGTTTTGTTTCTAGGGATACTTATCTCTTTATATAGTTTTACAAAAAAGGCGATGTCCACAACAGATCCTGCCTTTTTAACCTCGGCATTTGTACAATTTGCTTCAACGGTTAGCACTACTTATGATGCTAATTTTTTCTACGTGAATTCAACTGGAATTCCAAACCACACCATGATGGTTGGTATTTCAAATCATGGATGGCAGCAGCAAGTTCCAACATCTAAATGTTATATCAATGCAAGTCATTGGACAATCCCTTTAAATCCAGTAATTGCAACAACTCCAGTGCCTGTTTCTTCTACACATTTCTTGAAAGGCGCTATTGCGATGGCGGTTAATGGAGTTCCTATTTTTAATTATCATACTAATACTGGAGTGGACAGTTTTACTGACGGTCAGTTAGATAATTATGGTGGGCATTGCGGTAGAGGTGACGATTATCACTATCATATTGCGCCTTTACATTTAATCACTTTAGGGCAAGCATCTGCTACTTTACCAATAGCTTTTGGATTAGACGGATATGCTGTTTATGGGAATTTAGAACCTAATGGAACAGCAATGACAACCCTTGATGCCAATCATGGACATTATGGAACCAACGGTGTTTATCACTATCACGGAACTGCATCAGCTCCTTATATGATTGGAAATATGGTTGGAGTAGTTACAGAAGATGTTAATTTACAAATTATTCCTCAACCACAAGGAACCGCAATAAGAACTGAAAATTGGACTCCGTTGGCTGGAGCCTTAATTACCTCTTGTGTTGCCAATGCAAATAATGGTTATAATACCGCCTATACTTTAAATGGAATTTCAGGTTACGCAACTAATTATACTGCAACTGCAGCTGGATTATATACCTTTCAATATGTTACTCCAACTGGAACTACCTCAACAAATTATAATGGGCCAGCGCAATGTACTGTGCCTAATTTAGGTTTTGACGAAATAGCATTTTTAGATAGTGCATTTAGTATTTATCCAAATCCAACAAGTGATGTTTTAAATATTAAACTTCGGAAAGACATCAATGAAAATGACATTCAAGGAGTTTCAATTTATGATTTGAAAGGAAGTTTGGTCTCAAAAACTACTAATTTCAAATCAAATATTGACATTAAAAACCTTTCTAAAGGATCATATGTTGTGAAAATTGAATTTTTAAAATACCTCGTTTCCAAAAAAATAATTGTGAAATAAACATTTCTACTTATTGCCGTTTTTATGATAAAATATTTTAGCCTATTATTGTTATTCCCCATTTTTTCAACCGCTCAATACCTTGGAACTGGATCGGTTACACAAGGATTGGCAACTACTACATCGGGCAATCTTTATTCTTGTACAAATGGTAGAATCGCAGCCTTAGGAACTATTACTGCAACAGATAATACCGTTTGGACCGTTCCTGCAGTTACCAATTTTAATACTAATTCGTTCCCTTTTGCATCCAATTTATACAATGAATGTACGGGTAATTTGTATGCAAATTCATCTGCAGCATTAGCGGCTTTGAATGGTTCTGATATTGTAACTATTGATTCAAATGGGGAAGTAATAACAGCCTATATTTTTGCTGACAATTATTTTGAAATGTACATCAATGGCGTTCCTGTAGGAAAAGACAATGTGCCTTTTACCCAATTTAATTCTAATATTGTTCGTTTTAAAGTGAACCGTCCTTTTACAATAGCAATGCTTTTAGTGGATTGGGAGGAGCGATTGGGCGTAGGTTGTGAAACTAATGGCGCTTTTACATATCACTGTGGAGATGGTGGTATGGTAGGGGTTTTTAAAGATGCTAGCAACAATATTATAGCTAAAACAGGAAGCGATTGGAAAGCACAAACTTTTTACACCGCCCCAATAATGAACTTAACTTGCCCATCAGAAGTGGGTACTTCCCGCCTATCTTCCAATTGTAGTACTGCCGATTCAAATGCGGGAACTACCTATTATGGTTTGCATTGGGCGCGACCAACAAATTGGACTCAAGTATCTTTTGATGATAGTTTGTGGCCTGCAGCTTCTCTATATGCAAATGCTACAATTGGCGTGGATAATAAACCCGCTTATACCAATTTCACCAATATTTTTGATGATATTTCAAATGATGCTCAGTTTATCTGGAGTAAAAATGTAATTTTAGACAACGAAGTAATTGTCCGAAAAACAGTTTCTTCTTTATCGGTTGATGATTTTGAAAACGTAAATTCAAAAATTAATATCTATCCGAATCCAGCAAAAAATCAATTCAATTTAGATTATGATGCTACAATTTTCTTAGTAAATAAAATTCAAATCACTAATACTTTAGGTGAATTAATTTTTGAAACAAATACCATTTCAAATAACATTACATTTGGTGAAATCCATTCAGGAATCTATTTTGTAAAAATAATTTCGGACAAATTTGAGATAACAAAAAAATTAATAGTTGAATAAATTACTTTTTGAAATGAAAAAAAAATTACTTTTTGGATTCCTTTTTTTAAATTCAACATTGTTTTTTGGGCAAAGCGTATTAAAAACCATTCAGTTATTGCCCGACACTGGACAAACTACAAGTTATACAACCACATTTGGCGAAGACCATGATTATTCAATAAATACCCCTTCCTTTACTAATAATGGAAATGGAACAATTACCGACAATATCACTGGATTGATGTGGCAACAAGTGGATGGCGGCGAAATGACTTTTGAAAATGCTAACACCTATTGCAATACGCTGACTTTAGGAGGATTATCAGGCTGGAGATTGCCAACTCCAATAGAAGCCTACAGTATTTTGAACCATCAAAATTCAAATCCAGCAATTAACACCACTTTTTTTACATTGACAACAGCAGAGTATTGGTGGACGAGTGCATACGAAAATAATTCTACTGCAAAAGTTTGGTGTACAAATTCTGGTGGCGGAATTGGAAATCATCCAAAAATAGAAACCATAAGTGCCGGTGGAACAAAAAAATTTCACGCTAGAGCAGTTAGAAATATTACCACTCCAACAACAATTGCAAATCATTTCACAGATAATGGCGACGGAACCATCACTGATAATTTAACGCAACTCGTATGGCAAAAAATTCCGAATGCAAATGTATTCACTTGGGAACAAGCAATAAGTTATGCAGAAGCATTAACAATTGGGATAAATTCTGACTGGAGATTGCCAAATATTAAAGAATTGCAGTCTATAAATAACGAACTCACTACAAATCCATCTGTTTTCGCCCCTTATTTTTCAAGTGTAGGTTTGCATAATTATTGGTCTTCAACCTCATTACCAAATCAAACTACAAAAGCATGGTATTGGAACAATCAATTTGGCATTACAACCTATGACTTAAAAACAAATACTAATTATGTTCTTTGTGTAAGAGGGAATCCTTCATTGTCATCAACTACATTTATTGAGGAAACTAGAATAACAATCTATCCAAACCCTGCATCTAATTTTGCGAATATTAATTTGCCAAACAACTTGGATACCTGCAAAATAGAAATTACTGATTTATTGGGAAAAACCATTTATTCAGAAGAAGTAAAATCGATGGCTAAAGATCATAAAATTAATCTTGAAGGATGCAAAGACGGAATTTATTTTATCAAAGTGTCTAATGAAAAAATACAAAAGACATTTAAATTATTATTAAAAAAATAAGCCATGCAAAAAAAAATAACGTTACTAATATTGTTTTTATTTTTAATATCAGGCTATGCACAACGGAATGTAGTATTGATTATTGCTGATGATTTAGGAAGAGACTATTGTGATATTTATTCCGATCATGGACCAAGTGTTGTTAATTTAACCAACGTGAGAAGACTTTTAACACGCGGAGTTGTATTTAATAATGCTTGGTCTAATCCATTATGTTCCCCAACAAGAGCAGGGATTTTAACTGGAAGATACAGTTTTAGAACGGGTGTAGGCGATGTAGTCGATGGCTCTAATACGAAATTGAGCCTAAATGAAAATATTATTCCTAAGATGTTGAATTTATATTCTCCAAATGGAATTTCAAAAGCTTGTATTGGAAAATGGCACGTTACCTCTTCTGCTCCAGCTGGTTACAATTACCCAAATACTATGGGTTATGATCACTACGAAGGAAATCTATCAGGCGCTTTGGGACAACCTGGGCAATTGGCAGTTGGTTATAATAATTGGGCCAAAATAACCAATGGAGTAAGTTCCAACTGCACCAATTATGCCACAACAGAAAATGTAAACAACGCTATTTCCTATATCAATAGTCAGCCGGCAACCAAACCATTTTATTTACATTTAGCTTTTAATGCGCCTCACACTCCTTATCATTTACCTCCAGCAAATTTGATTGCAAACACTACACTTTCTGGAACACAATCGGATATTACGGCTAATCCTGTACCCTATTTTCAAGCGATGGTCGAGGCAATGGATAAAGAAATAGGTCGCTTTTTTGATTATTTAATAAGCACTGGAAAATGGAATACTACCGATATTATTTTTATCGGCGACAACGGTGATGATCCATTGGTGGCGCAATCAAGTCCTTCAAAAGGGAGTTTGTATCAAGCTGGAGTTACAGTTCCATTCATAATTTCAGGCCCCGATGTGGTAAACCCAAATAGAACTAGCAATGCGCTAGTGAATACTGCAGATATTTTTGCGACAATTTTAGAACTTTTTGGTGACGCCAATTGGAGAACCAGAATTCCAACAACAACAGTAGATAGCAAAAGTTTGATGCCTATTTTATTAAACCAAGCTACAACTGTAAGACCTTGGGAATTTACAGAGATTTTCAAACTAGCACCAACATCTGGTGATGGAAAAGCGATCCGAAATGCAGATTATAAATTAATCAAGTTTGATAATGGTACTGAGAAATTTTTCAATTTAACAAATAGCCCTCTTGAAACTGCCGCTCGCGATTTATTAACCGGAACTTTAACAGCAACGCAAATTACCAATTACAATTATTTGTGTACTGAAATGACAAATTTGGTTGGAGGAACCTCGTTTTGTAACACTTTAGGGGTAAATAATGTCGAATCACAAATTAATGTAAGTCCAAACCCATTTCATAATTTTATCTCCATGAAATCTCCCTCTGGAAATGAAAATTACAAGCTATTTTCAAATTTAGGCCAACTTATTTACGAAGGAAATACAATTGAAAATCAGGATTTTTCTACATTAGCAAATGGAATTTATTTTTTAAAAATAATCGACAAATCTATTTCAACTATCAAACTGATTAAAGAATAAATGACTTGGATTGAATCGATAGCTACTTATTTTCAACTTGGTTTTACTCACGTTATCCCTTTAGGTTTTGATCACATACTTTTTATATTGACTTTGTTTTTTTTGAGTTCAAATATAAAAACGATGCTAATTCAATGTTCCATTTTTACTCTCGCTCATAGTTTATCATTGACTTTAGCCGCATCTGGATTGATCATTCCAAATGCAACTATTGTGGAACCTTTAATTGCCCTATCTATTTTATTCACGGCAATTGAAAACATCGTTCATGACAAAATAAACCCTTGGAGATTAGTATTAATTTTTGGTTTTGGATTAATCCACGGATTAGGATTTGCAAAAGCACTAAATGAAATCGGAATGGCAAAAAATCAATTTTTTACTTCCCTTTTCTCGTTCAATATAGGAGTTGAAATGGGCCAAATTACTGTAATAGTAGCGGCCTATTTTATAATTAGTAAGTGGTTTAGCAACAAGATTTGGTATAAAGAAAGGGTTGTCTATCCTATATCTACTGTTATTGCTTGCGTGGCTTTGTATTGGGTAATTGAAAGAATTTTATTTCCAACTTAGTTTTTTACAATCAATAATGGAATTCCTATTTTATGGCGCAATTTATCTACCGTTGTTCCAAAAAGAAGGTCTTTAAATCCTGTATGGCCATGTGTTCCCATCACTAAAACATCAAAATTACCTTCATTAATAATTGATGGAATTACGGAATTTGGTTTTCCAAAGCCTAATTTTATTGAAACAATAATTCCTTTTTCAGATAAAATTTCTTTGTATTCTTCTAATAATTTTTTGTCAATTAGGGTCTCATGGTCATCAATAGTCTCACCATAAACCATTGCTCCTACCGTTTCTACTACGTGAATTAAAGTATAGTTGGCTTCTGGACCACCCAATTGCAGTGCGTTATTTAAAGCAGCTTCATCCGCTCTTGAAAAATCAACTGCGATAGCGATATTTTTTCTTGTATAGTTATCGTTTTTAGAAAACTGTAGCTTTAAATTGTGTGGCGAATGGTTCTCAATAGCTAATTTAGACTTTGAAATAAACGGTTTAAAAACGATATAAAGCAATAATAGTAAGAATCCAATCGCTAATGGAACCACGGTAAACCATAATAATGTAGCATTTTCTGATGTAGTTAACCAACTATTAATTTCGTCAAATACCAATTTTACATTCAACGATACAATTATTATTGCCACCAACCACGATACTATTTCTGTAGTTCGACTAATGTGAAATCCTTTCATTTTACTTTTATCACTCACAAAATGAATCAAAGGAATAATTGCAAATCCGAGTTGTAAACTCAAAATGACTTGACTCAAAATCAATAATTTTCCAGTAATGGCTTCTCCAAAAATAGTGATCACAATTACCGCTGGAACTATTGCAATTAATCGAGTGATTATTCGACGTACCCATGGTTGAATTCTTAAATTTAAATACCCTTCCATCACTATTTGCCCTGCTAAAGTTCCTGTTATTGTGGAACTTTGTCCAGCTGCAATTAAGGCAACTGCAAATAAAATTGGTGCATATTTACTTCCTAAAAGTGGCTCTAAAAATCGGTGAGCATCTTGAATTTCGGCCACTTCGTACATTCCATTTTTGTAAAAAGTAGCTGCAGCTAAAATTAAAATAGCGGCATTTACGAAAAATGCTAAATTTAGTGCAATGGTAGAATCTATAAAATTATATTTCAGGGCTTGCTTGATTCCTTTGCTGGTTCTTTCGAATTTTCGAGTTTGAACCAATGAAGAATGCAAATATAAATTGTGCGGCATAACGGTAGCGCCAATTATTCCAATAGCAATATATAAAGCGGCAGAATTTGGCATAGAAGGAATTAATCCATAAATAACTTTGCCCACTTCAGGTTGTGCAAAAAACATTTCAAATAAAAAGGATATTCCAATTATTAGAACCAAAACAATCACAAAAGCTTCCATTTTACGAATGCCTTTGTTAATAAGGAAAAGCAATAAAAAAGTATCTAAAACGGTAATTATAACGCCTTGAATTAATGGAATATCAAAAAGTAAATTGATCCCAATTGCCATTCCTAAAACCTCGGCTAAATCACAGGCAGCTATGGCAATTTCAGCTAAAAAATATAGAATGTAATTTACAAATGTAGAGTAAGTTTCTCTTGAAGCTTGCGCCAAATCACGCTGAGTAACGATTCCCAATCGGGCGCTCAAACTTTGTAATAACAAAGCCATCAAATTACTCATCAATAAAACCCAAAGCAGCACATAGCCAAATTGACTACCTCCGGCAATATCGGTGGCCCAATTTCCTGGATCCATATAACCCACACTAATTAAATAGGCTGGACCAAAAAAAGCAAGTAGTTTTCTAAACCCCGTTTTTTTATTTTGGGTAGCAACTGATTCATTAACTTCTTCGAGTGATTTGCTCATGTTTAAATAATTACTCCAAATATACGAAACGATTTAAAATACGTATTACTATTTTTATATCGTTGAATAATCAAATCTAAATTGACTAATTTTGCGTAATTAGATTCTAATAAATGAAACATTACAATTATATTTTTGCAGGTGCAGGTTTGTCGGCTTTAATGACGGTGTATAAGATGGTGAAATCGGGTAAATTTTCCGATAAAGCCATTCTTTTATTAGATGAAAATTCTAAAAAAGCAAACGATAGAACTTGGTGTTTTTGGGAAGAGAAAAATGAAACATGGGATGCAATAGTTACAAAAAAATGGAATTCAGCCCTTTTTGCCAACCAAAACCTATCGGTAGCTATTTATTTAACTCCCAATAAATACAATCAAATTCGAAGTGTCGATTTTTATAATTTTGTTTTAAATGAAATTTCTAAACAAGAAAATGTCACTTTTGAAAATCAAAGAGTGGTTGAATTTGAAGAAAATAAAGATGCTATTGTTATAAAAACTGAAACTAACTCCTATTCTTGCGATCAATTATTTAATAGTATTCTGAATCCAATTGAAGTTGAAAATCAAAAGCAATATCCTCTTTTGCAACAGCATTTTATAGGTTGGTTTATTGAATCTGATCAAGAAGTTTTCAATCCAGAACAAGCCACTTTCATGGATTTTTCTGTTGAACAAAAAGGGAATACCCGATTTATGTATGTTCTTCCAACCTCAAAAACAGAAGCGCTTTTAGAATATACGCTATTTTCTAAATCACACTTAGAGACTAAAGAATACGAATCTGAAATTGAAATTTATCTAAAAAAACTAGGTGTTAAGAACTTTAAAATTGTTGAAAAAGAACGCGGAAGTATTCCTATGACGTGTTTCCCATTTTGGAAAAACAACACCGAAAGAATATTGAATATTGGCTCTGCTGGGGGCTGGACAAAAGCAAGCACCGGTTATACATTTAAAAATGCCGACAAAAAATCTGCCGAATTAATCCAATTTCTTCAAACCAAAACTGACTTCAGACAATTTCATAAAATAAATAAATTTTGGTTTTATGACTTGCTATTGTTAGACATTTTAAATAGAAATAATGAGTTGGGCTCAAAAATATTCTCCGCATTATTTACTAAACCCAATCCACAATTGAATTTTAAATTTTTAGATGAAGAAACAACCTTTGCAG